>NZ_JBPQTK010000022.1:0-63171 GCF_051386315.1 Micromonospora sp. URMC 107 | reverse complement strand
CCCCCCCCCCCCCCCCCCCCCCCCCCCCCCCCCCCCCCCCCCCCCCCCCCCCCCCCCCCCCCCCCCCCCCCCCCCCCACGGCCGGTTGGGGCCGCACCGGGCCCGCCGCGCTGGAGGTGGTCGTCGCCCGGCACTGCTACGACGACGGACCCGTCGTGCTGCAGGACATCGCCCTGCGGCTCGCGCCGGGGGAACGCGTCGCCCTCGTCGGCGCGAGCGGAGCGGGCAAGAGCACGCTCGCCGGCATCGCCGCCGGAATCATCGCGCCCACCCGCGGCGCGGTCCGCCTGCGCGGGGTGCCGCTGACGGAACTGGGCGAGCACCGCGTCCGGCGTGACATCGCCCTGATCAGCCAGGAGGTGCACGTCTTCGCCGGGACGCTCGGCGACGACCTGCGCCTGGCCAACCCGGACGCCACCGACGCCGAGCTGACCGCCGCCCTCGACCTCGTCGGCGTCACGGCCTGGCTCCGCGCCCTGCCCGACGGCCTCGACACGACCGTGGGGGAGGGCGGGCGGCACCTCACCGCCGCCCAGGCCCAGCAGCTCGCCCTGGCCCGCCTCGTCCTCGCCGACCCCGCCGTCGCGGTGCTCGACGAGGCCACCGCGGAGGCCGGCAGCGCCGGCGCGCGTGACCTCGACCGCGCCGCCGCAGCGGCCACCGAGGGCCGCACCACGCTGATCGTCGCCCACCGCCTCAGCCAGGCGGCCACGGCGGACCGGATCGTCGTCCTGGAGCACGGGCGCGTCGCCGAGCACGGCACGCACGGCCAGTTGCTGGCGGCCGGGGGCGGGTACAGCCGGCTGTGGCGCTCCTGGAGCACGGCCGACGTCGTGGTCCCGAAGGAGCGCGAGGGCGAGGAGTTCGCCGCCGCGCACCCTCGGCCGTCGGGCGTGTCGTCGGGCTAGGGCCCGACGCGTCGTCACGCCGACTGCCGCGCCGCCCGGGCCCGCACCAGGCCCCGCGCCGCTACGGCCGACGCCGGAGACCAGTGCCACCCAGGGACCGTCACGGCGCGTGGACGTGCTGTCAGAGCAGCCGTTTCAGGGCCTGGGTGAGTCCGACGCCCTTGGCGTGGCTGAGCAGCCGCCTGCCGGGTTCCCGGTCCCCCCACGTCTTGACGCCCTTGCCGTGGGTGCCGTCCTCGGAGTGGCGCTTCTCGAAGTCCATCGCCCGTACGTCGCGGTCACCGAGGTCGGCGACGGAGTGGCTGTGGGTGCCGAGGTAGGTCGACCGGCCGTTCTCGGTGCGCAGGTTCTCCTCCTCCCACAGCACGACCTTCTTCAGGCTCCCGTCGGGCAGCAGGACCACCCAGCTCTGCTCGTGGGTGGTTTCCTGATGCGTGGTGTTCCGGTGCCTCGTGTTGCGCTCGATGTGCTGGTTGCGCCTGTCGAGCACCCAGTGGGGGCCGACGACGTCGATTCGTTGGGTCACCGCGACCCGTTCGGGCCTGTACTGGACCTTGGTGAACATGTTGAACAAGCCGTGTCTGACCTCCACCCGCTTCGTCACGGTCTGGTACTCGGTCCTGGTGTAGGAGATGCCGCTCTCCGTCGGCTTGCGGGTCTCCCTGGCGACGCGCCGGGCGTAGGCGCGGATGCGGGCCCAGTCGAGGGTGCTGGCCTCGTACGCGGACTTGTCGGGCATGGATGTCCTCTCAGAAGTGGGCGCCGCCGAGGGCGACGAGGCCGCCCCACAGCCGCGGGGTCAGCCGTCGGTCCTGTTTCTCGGCGAGCCAGCCGAGTTTGGCGTCGCGCAGCGCCCGCACCGGATCGGTCCCGTCGCCCATGTGCCTCCAGAACCGCTGCATGACCTGCGACGTGGTCTCGTCGTCGATCTCGTGGAGGCTGCCGATGACCGTGGTGGCGCCGCGGGCGAACAGGGCGAGCGGGAAGCCCGCCAGCTCGACGCCGCTGCGCAGCCGGACGCTGGAGTGGCAGGAGGCGAGCACACACAGCTGGGGAAAGGACAGCGCCATGGCCTCGGCGGCGGTGAGTTCGGTCCCGTCGGGCAGGATCTTGCTCTGCCCCCACCCGTCGGTCGCGTCGTCCGTGCCGTGCACGGCCAGCGCGAGCATGCGGTACCCGGTGCTCTCGCCCGAGCCGAGCGTGCTCACCAGCACCGCACGGGAGGTCACTTCGAACAGCGGTGGCAGGTAGCTCTCCAGCGAGCGGAACTCCGGCTCGGTGTGGGTCAGCCTGTCCAGGTCGTAGACGGCGATGGACGGCTGCGCCTGGGGCACGACGGCCCGCTTCAGCAGGTGCGTCATGGTGGTGAGCGAGGCGTGCACGCTGACGACCGCGGCGTCGACGAGCTGGCGGGACCCGTCGAGCGGCAACACGTCGAAGGCGATGTCGAACAGCCCGGTCGGCACGATCATCAGGCGTACGGGGGCGCTGCCGGCGGTCAGCCCCAGCAGCGGCTCCGGCAGCAGGATCCGGGTCAACCGTGCCACGACCAACCAGTACCCCGGCTGGTCGGGCGTCAGCCGCGCCGGCGAGAACGGCAGCGGCACCGCGTCGATGTGCTCGTAAACGGTTCCGTCGCCGCCGCGCCAGGTGAGCCTGCGGTAGAGCACGCGCGGCGGAGTCCCGCCCCCCAGCGCGCACACCTCCGACGACAGCAGTTGCAGCACCGCGCTCACCTCGCCCCTCGGGCACAGGTCCAGGACGGTTCGGGCATCGACGCCGGGCAGGCCCCGTCCGTCGGCGAGAGCGCTCAACACCCCGAGGATGCGGTCGGCCTGGCTGACCGAGCGGCGCCTCGTCTCCGCGATGGCGTCCGCGGTGTGGCTGAGCACCCGCGACTCGGACGCGGGCGGGATCTCGGTCTCGGGCAGGGCGGGCCGGGCAGCGTTGGCGGCGATGACCGACTCGGCGGCACGGCGTACCGCGTCGGTCACGGCCGGGTTGCGGGCCAGGTCGCTGATCAGGGCGCCGACGCGGTCGCGGCGCACCGCCTCCATGATCCGGTCCATCGCCGCCGCGTCGCCCAGGCGCACGGCCAGGTCGGCGGCCTCCCGGAACAACCCGCCGAACTGCTGGCCGAGCGCGGCCCGCTCGGCGAGGTCGGACACCCCGATGAACAGTTCGGCGACACACCGTACGGCCTCCAGGAGGCGCCGCAGCATCGTGGCGGGCACCTCGTCGGGATCCGTCCGGCCGCTGGGACCGCACGCCAGCGCCGCGGTCCACCAGCTCCTGGCGGCCTTCTCCATGTCGACGACCACGCCGTCGAACTCCAGGTCGGCACACGACGCCAAGGCGGTCGTCTCCGCGTCGGCGTAGGCCCGCGCCGTGCCTTCCGCGGTGTCGGCGTCCTCGGCGACCCGCCGGTACCAGCACGCCAGGGCGTAGTTCAGCACGCCCCGGTGCCGGGGCGTCGCCCGCTCGGACAGCTCGGAGAGCCGGCCGAACACCCGGGTGTCGCCCGGAGCGCACCACTCGGCCGCGGCGACCGCCGCATTCACCATCAGGCCCGCCCGCACCCCGGTCGCCCCCGCGGCCAGGGCGAGGTCGGCGGCGCGCAGTGGGTCGCCGGCGGTGGGGTGGTCGGCCACCAGCCGCGCCCGCGTGAACCGCACCGCCGCCAGGCCGTTGCGGCCGTCTCCGGAGTACGCGGACTCGGCCACGTCCAACCACGCCGAAGCCAGCTCCCACCGCTCGGCGGTCAGGCGGGACCGGGACCGCCACAGCTGGACCGCGCAGTCGTACGCGGAGTTGCCCACCGCTATCCGGCGCGACCGCAGGCCACGGCGGCGCAACTCGGGGACCAGAGCACCGACGGAGGCCGGGGTCGGCTCGCCGTCGAGCCCGACGCCGTGCAGGCTGACGACGAGCCGCTCCCGCAGCAGCTCGTAGGCGCGAGGGTGGTCGTGCAGGTGCGCGGCGTTGTAGGCCGCCTGGGCGAGCCACGCCCGGTGGGCCCGGTTGAGGCCGCTCTGCTCCGCCCAGGACCGCAGCCTGGCCTCGACCGCCCGGAAGCCGTCCCGGTCCCCGGTGTGCCTGGCGAGCGCCCCGCGATGCGACAACGCCTCGGCGAGCAGCGACGGTCGGACGGGGACCAGGCCCTCGGCCAGCGGGGCCATCCGCTCGATGGCGTCGCGCCACAGCTCGATGTCGCCCAGCGACGCCGCGACCATGCCCATGTCCTTGAAGGCCCGGCAAGCGAGCACCGTGCGCACCACGAGCGGCGACTCCGCGACGACGTCCGGCGCCGCCGCCCACGGGCCCGGGGTCGGGTCGGCGGGCCCCTCCGTCAGGGAGGCGGCCTCGGTCGCCGCGGCCAGGGACTCCGACCAGCGGTGTGCCTGTCGCAGGGCCCGGCCGAGGTGGCCGAGCGACCACGCGAGCAGCAGCGGGTCGCCCTGCTCCCGGGCCAGGGCGACCGCCTCGGCGCACTCGTCGGCCCGGTGGACGATGTCGGCCTCCGGGGCGGCGAGGTCGAGCCGGATCTGCGGCTGCCAGGTGTGGAAGACCAGGGCGACGATCCGTTGGCAGCGCTGTGTCCGGTCGGCGGGGTCCGCCACCGAGCCGGCGAGGGCGGTCGCCGCGGTACGGACCTCCGGCACCGGCGGACGACCCGGTGGACGGTCCGGACCGCCGGACTCGGCCATCGTCGGATCGGCGGCCAGGCAGACCCGGGCGAGCGCGGACGACCTGGTCGGTCCCTTCGGGAGGGCTAGCAGGTCCGCGACGAACGCGGCCCAGTCAGGCGTCGTACCGCAAGTCACCGGCGTGCACCACCATCAGGTCGACGGCCAGCCCGGAGAGCACGTCCGGCTCGTCGGCAGGTAGGGCGATGCGGCACGTGAGACTGACCGGCCAGAAACCGTCCGCGGGCGGTTCGACGGCCGGGGCGAGTGCGCCCTCGGCCCTCCACGGGCCGTGGTGGGCCACCACGACCAGGCCGGTACCCGCCGGTGGCCGGTCGGGCAGGGACAGCACGACCCGCAGCTCGGCCCGGTCCTGGTCGATCACCAGGGCGACGTCCGGCCACGGATCCAGTCCCGCTCGCTGCCTGCCCACCGCGGCGGTGAAGAACTCGGCGTTCTCCACGTTGCGGACGACCCGCCGCTGGGTGCCGGCCGAGCGAACCGTCACCGGGCTCAGCGCCAGCGTCCACGACGCCAGCACCTCGCGCGTGCCCGCGGCGAAGGCGCGCTCCGCTTCGGCACGGGCCAGCACCTCGGTGAGCCGGCCCTCCACGTCGAGCCGGGCGCGCAACGCCTCGACCGCCGCGTCGTCCGCGGCCCGCACCGCGGCCTCCGCCTCGTCGTTCCATTCGTCGTAGTGGTGGTCGAACACGGTTGTCTCCTTAGCGAGAGCAGGATCAGAGCAGGTCGTCCGCGATGAGCAGCGCTTTGAGCCGCTCGCGGGCGTGTCGGAGATTGGACCGCACCGTCTGCGCCACGGAACCGGTCTCCTCGGCGATCTCCGCGTTCGACAGACCCGCGTAGTGCAGCGCGATGACCACCCGTTGGGCGGCGGGCAGGCGGCCGACGGCCTCCAGGATCCGGCGCTCCCGCTGGCCGATGTCGAGACCGTCCACCCCGGGCAGAGCGGCCCCGACCGCGTCGAGCGACACGGTGCGGCCCGCCGAGCGCAGGCTGCTGCGGTAGCCGTTCACGACCGAGCGGTACGCGTAGGGCGCCGGGTCCTCGATGCTCTCCCACCGCACGCAGAGCCGCGTCAGCACATCGCCGACGACGTCCTCCGCCTCGGCCCTGGTGGCACCGAGCCGCATGACCGTGTAGACCAGCTTCGGGTATTCGGCACGGAAGAACTCCGCGAAGTCCTTACGCCCATCGTCTGCTTCCTCCATCAGCTGCGCACTGCCTTCTCCGTCGGCGGGCATGGTGTCCAGAGCGGAGGGGGCGATCCCCGCGAGGCCGGCCTCCGCCACCACCGCGGCCGCCGGGTCGTGCCTGCCGGAGAGCAGGTACGCCCCGGCCAGCACGGCGGCCACCGCTCCGCCGACCCCGGTCAGCCACAGCGAGCTGGTGGCCGCGTACATCCCGGCGAGCCCGACCAGAGCCACGTTGAAGATCCCGACCGCCCCGACCACATCGGACCGCCGCGACCGCGGCGCCTCCTCGACAGTCATGTCGCCTCCCGCCTTCTGCTCCAGCTCCGGACACGAACGTCACGCGCCAGACCCCAGAGGCGTGCAAACACGATTTCCGGCCACCACGGATCGGAGTAATCGTGGCCCACGCCGGCCAGCGCGGATAGGCGCTGATAGAGGAGTTCCCCTCCCTGCCGGTGTCTCATGGGCGACACCGGGGTGCGGGCGGCGACCACCGGCGAGGGCGGCGGAGCGGCAGGGCCGGCCGTCGGCGGTCCTCGGCGCCGAGAGCGGGACGGTTCGGACGACGTGGGTGTCGCCTCTCCACTGTCGGCGACACTCGGGCGGGGCCGTCCCGCCGGTCCAGGCGTGGCCCGCTCAGCGTCACCTGCCGACAGCGGGGCAGGATGGGCACGTGGACATCGAGCCGGTCGACGCCGCACCCGGGCAGGCGTTCCCGCGGACGTTCCTGCGGCAGCGCTGGGACGATCTCACGTTCCTGCACTGGGCGGTCGCGCCGGAGCGCGTCGCGCCGCTGCTGCCCGCGGGAACGCGTCCCGACACGCTTGACGGGGTCAGCTACGTCGGGCTGATCGGCTTCCGGATGGTGGGGCTGGGCCTCGGCCGGGGGCCGGGGGTGCCGTACTTCGGCAGCTTCTGGGAAACCAACGTCCGGCTCTACTCGGTCGACGACACCGGCCGGCGTGCCGTGGTGTTCCGTTCCCTCGACGCGTCGCGGCTGGTCCCGGTGCTGGTCGCCCGGGCCACCCTGCGACTGCCGTACCTGTGGTCGGCGATGCGGCTGGAGCGCGACGGCGACCGCTACACCTACCGGTGCCGGCGCCGCTGGCCCGGCCCGGCCGGTGCGACGAGCCGGATGGTGGTGCGGGTGGGGGAGCCCATCGCCGAGCCGACCCCGCTGGAGCACTTCGTCACCGCGCGGTGGGGCCTGCACACCCGGGCGTACGGGCGGACGCTGCACCTGCCGAACTGGCATCCCCGCTGGCCGCTGCACCGCGCGGAGCTGTTGCACCTGGACGACGAGCTGGTCGGAGCCGCCGGGCTGCCGTCGCCGGTCGGGGCGCCGGCCAGCGTGCTGTACTCACCGGGCGTCCCGGTCCGGTTCGGTCCGCCGGTCACGCTGCGCCGGGCGCGTCCTGCCTGAGCCAGGCACCTACCGGTCAGGTGCGGGCGGGCGCCCAGCCGGCGGGAACGAGCCGGGCGGCGTCGCCGCCCTCGCCCTGGAAGAGGGGTCCGTCCCCGTCCGCCGCCAGGATCCGGTCGACGTAGACGCCCCGCCCCTGGCTGGAAGCGTCGGTGGCGCTGCTGAAGCGCAGGTGGGTGGCCCCGTCGGGCAACTCGACCGAGACCTGCCACCAGACCCGGCCGCCGAAGCCGGTGACCGTGCCGTCACTGGTCCACCGCTGGTCGGCGTGGCGCAGCAGCATCCGTCCCGGCGCCCAGGTCGCACCCCCGTCGGTGGAGACCTCGAACCGGGCGCTGTCGTAGCGGGGCTCGGTGTCGTACCAGAGCAGGAAGCTCGCCGTGCCGCCCCGCGCGGCCCGCCGCAGCGGGGCGGTGAGGGTGGCCGTCGCGGCATCGCGCGGTCCGGCCCGCCAGGCCTCGCGGGACCGGGGTCGCACCGGCATCGCCTCGGCGAGTTCGCGCGCGACGGCGCGCCGGGCGACGTTGTTGCCGCCCCAGCCGCGGTCGGGGTGGACCCGGTTGCTGAGCAGGACGACGAACGAGTGGGAGAGCGGGTCGACGACGATCGACGTCCCGGTGAAACCGGTGTGCCCGAACGCCACGGGGGAGGAGAGCCCCATCATGTACCAGTGCTTGTCGAGCTCGAAGCCCAGCCCGCGGTCGCTCTCCGGGTAGGCCTGCTCCAGCGGGGCGTTCTGGTTGACCAGCATCGCGCGCACGGTGTCGGGGCGCAGGATCCGCCGCCCGCCGTACTCGCCGCCGTTGAGCAGTGCCTGGCAGAGCACCGCCAGGTCCGCCGCGGTGGAGAACACCCCCGCGTGCCCGGCCACGCCGCCGAGCGACCACGCGTTCTCGTCGTGCACCTCACCCCAGACCATGCCCCGACCGGCGTACGGCTGGTACTCGGTCGCGGCGATCCGCGAGCGCCGCTCCGGTCCCGGGTTGTAGCCGGTGTCGGTCATGCCCAGCGGCGCGGTGACGCCGTCGGAGACGAGCGTGGCCAACGGCCGGCCGGTCACCCGTTCCACCAGCACGCCGAGCGCGATGAGCCCGAGGTCGGAGTACACGTAGCGGGTACCGGGCCGTGCCCCGGGCGCGAGCGGCGTGGCGAGTGCGGCGGCGAACCGCTCCGCCGGCGTCGGGTACCTGCTCCACAGGGGCGTGAAGGCGGGCAGGCCGGAGGTGTGGGTGAGCAGCATCCGTACGGTGACCGCCTCCTTGCCGCCGGCCGCGAACTCCGGGACGTACCGGGCGACCGGCGCGTCGAGGTCCACCCGTCCCCGCTCGACCTGCTGCATGGTCACGATGGCGGTGAACAGCTTCGACACCGAGGCCAGGTCGAAGATGGTGTCGGGCCGCATCGGGATCTGCCGGTCGGCGGGGAGTTCCACCCCGACCAGCCCGGGCGGCGGGCCGACGGCGGCGTACTTCACCGCGGAGCCCACCGCGGCGTGCTGCACGACCACGCCGTCCTTGGCCGCCAGGACCACGGCGCCCGCGTACGTGGGATGGCCGGGGTGATCCGGTGTCGGTTCGAGGTACGCCGCCAGGTCGGCGGGCAGGCGGTCCACGCGTTCGGGGAGCAGACCGACCTCGTCGGCGTGGCCGGGCCGCAGCGTGTCATGGCGGAAGTGGATGTCGGCGGGGGTGACGACCGGCGGCGCCGATCCTGCCGGCGGCGGCGCGGCCCCGGCCCCGGTGGCCGGAAGGGCGGCGCCCAGGACGGCCACGACCAGGCCGAGCGCGAGGGGACGGAGCGCGGGCGGGCGGTGCCGACGCAGCGACGACATGGTGGGTTGCCTCCTACCAGCTCATGCCGTGGCCGTAGGGGTAGAGCACGGTGCCCGCGCCCTCGGCCGTGGGGATCGTGACGGGAAGCCGTCCCCGGGGGGACAACTCGCCGTGCAGCGCGCGGACGAGGGCGTCCATCGCCGCCCGGGTGTACGAGTAGGTCGCCAGGTAGGTGGTCACGCCCGGCAGGTACGCGACGTCGTAGGGATCCCGGACCGCCGCCACCACCACGGGCCTCCCGGTGGCGAGCAGCGCGGCGACGAGCCGCCGCTGGGTGCCGCGGGGATCGGTGACGGTGGTGTCCCACGCCTTGTTGGTCAGCACGACGGTGAGATCGTGCTCGGCCGCCAGGGCGGCCGTCGTGGCGATCGCCTGATCCGACGGCAGGGTGGCGGGCCGGGCGGTGGCCCGGGCGCCGCGGGCGGTGAACCCGCCGGCAACCGCCTCGACCGGTGCGAAGGCGGCGCTGTTCCAGCCGGTGACCAGCACCGACCGCCTGCCCGGGCCCAGCGGCAGCAGCCCCGCGTCGTTGCGGACCGCGGTGAGGGTCGGGTCGGTGACCCGCGCCACGGCGGCGAGGTGCGCGGGCGCTCCGACCGTGCGTACGGCCTGCTCGACGTCGACCAGCGGCGAGCGGGCCAGGCCCTGCCGGTACTTCATGGCGAGGATGCGCCGGACCGACTCGTCGATGCGCCCCTCGGTCAGCTCGCCGGTGGCGACGGCCCGCAGCACCGCGTCCCGGGCCAACCGCAGGTCCGGCGGCATCAGGAGCTGGTCGGCGCCGGCCTTGAGCGCGAGCACGGGCACCCGCTCGTCGCCGTACTTGCGCCGCACGCCGGCCATGTTCAGCGCGTCGGTGACGATGACTCCCCGGAAACCGAGCTCGCCGCGCAGCACGCCGGTGAGGATCGTCGGCGACAGCGTCGCCGGGTCGCCGGAGGGGTCGAGCGCGGGCACCACGATGTGCGCCGTCATGATCGATTCGACGCCCGCGCTGATCGCCCGCCGGAACGGTGGCGCGTCGATCCGGTCCCACTCCTGCCGGCTGTGGTCGATGACCGGCAGGTCGGTGTGGCTGTCGGTCGCCGTGTCACCGTGCCCGGGGAAGTGCTTCGCCACCGCGGTGACGCCGGCGCCGTCCTGGAACCCGGCGACCTGGGCGGCGGTCAGCTCGGCCACCAGGGTGGGGTCGGCGCCGAAGGACCGTACGCCGATCACGGGGTTGCCGGGGTCGACGTTGACGTCGGCGATCGGCGCGTACGGCTGATGGATGCCCACCGCGCGCAGCTCGCGCCCGGTGATCTCCGCGGCCTCGTGCGCGGCCCGGGCCGACCGCCCGGCACCCAGGGCCATCGACCCGGGGAACTGCGCGGCGGGGGCGGGCATGCGTAGCACCACGCCCTGCTCCTGGTCGGTGGAGATGAGCAGGGGCACCCGCCCCTTCGTGCCGTCGCCGACGGCGGCCCGCTGCAACCCGTTGGAGAGGGTGGCGATCTGGCGGGGGCTGTCCAGGTTGTGCGACCACGAGAAGTAGCAGACGCCGCCCAGGTGGAACTGGTCGACGACCTCGGCCGGCGTCTCGACACCGAACGCCGCGCGGTTGGCGGCGCGGTCGGCGGCGGAGGGCCCGGTGGCGTCAGCGCCGTAGACGTACGTGGCGAAGAGTTGGCCGACCTTCTGCGCCAGGCTCATGTGCCGCAACGTGGAGGTGACCCAGCCGTGCTCACCGGCGGGCGGGCGCTCGGGCGCGGCGGAGGCCCGGACGGGCAGCGGCGCGAGGGTGGTCGACAGGGCGGCAACCAGGACGGAAGCGGTAACGAGTCGGGCCTTCATAGACGACGACCTCTCAGTCCGGATGCGCTGAAACTTAGCTACGCATCGATGAATCGTCAAGAAGGTTTGCTACATGTCCGGCGGAGGTCCGTCCCGGGCGCCGGCCGGCGGAAGGATGTCGGCCGGGCGCGACGGCTCCCGCACGCCGTGGAACCCGCAGGGCGCGGGCGGTGTCATGAAGGTGTCCCCACCGGAGGTTCCCCTGAACGACGAAGACCTCGTCACCCGCGCCAGGGCGGGCGACCTGGCGGCGTACGAGCTCCTGGTCGCCCGGCACACCGCATCCGCACACCGGACGGCGGTGCTGCTCGGCGCGGGTCCGGACGCGGAGGACGTCATCCAGGAGGCGTTCGTGAAGGGCCACCGGCAGATCTCCCGCTATCGGGGGGAGTCGTCGTTCCGGTCGTGGCTGTTGGCGATCGTGGCCAACGAGACCCGCAACCTGCACCGGTCGCGCAGCCGGCGCGACGGGCTCGTCCTGCGCGCGGCCGTGGCGAACCCGCCTTCGGAGACCGGCGAGGACGCCGCCGTCGAGACCGTCCTCGCCGGGGAACGCCGCGCCGCGCTGCTGCGGGCCCTGCGCCTGCTGCCGGTGAAGGACCGCGAGGTGATCGTGTGCCGGTTCTTCCTCGACCTCACCGAGGACGAGACGGTGACCATGCTGGGCTGGCCGCGCGGCACGGTGAAGTCGCGGACCTCCCGCGCGCTGACGAAGCTCCGCGGCCTGCTCGACGTCGCGGAGGTGCGCCGTGGATGACCTCGAACGCGAACTGCGTGATCTCTCCGCCTGGCTGGAGACGCCCGACCCGCCCCACGTGGCCGCCCGGGTACGCGCCCGGCTCGCCGCACCCGCGCCGAGGCCCCGCCGGTGGCGTCACCTCCTCGCTGCGGCGCTGACCGTCGCGGTCGTGGCGGTGCTGCCGCCGGGACGCGCCGCCCTCGCCGACGCCGCCGCCGGGCTGCTGCGCTTCGCCGGGATCACGATCGCGACGACGCCCGATCCGGCGCTGCCCACCGGCGCCGCGTCGGCACTGCCGTCGCAGCGACCCGCCACCGTGGTCGAGGCGCAGCGGAAGGTGCGCTTCCCCATCCGCACGCCGACCAGGCTGGGCCCGCCCGAGCAGGTGCTGGTCGCCGACCCGGACGGCGCGGGCTTCTGCCGGGTGGCGACGCTGCTCTACCGCGGCGGCGCGCTGCGCATCGACGCCTTCGACGGCCGCCTCGACCTGGCCTTCCACAAGGGGGCCAGCACGCCCGGAGCCACGTGGGTCCGGGTCAACGCCGACTTCGCCGTCTGGATCGGCGCCCCGCACGCCGTGTCCTACGTGGACCGCGAAGGCACCGTCCGGAGGGAGACCGCGCGGCTGGCCGCCTCGACCCTGATCTGGCAGCAGGCCGGCGTCAGCTACCGGATCGAGGGCGAGCTCACCAGGCCCGAGGCGATCGAGATCGCCAGTTCGCTGGGCTAGTGGTACGTCGCTCACGTGGCGATCCGCTCGTGGTCTCGCTGGGCTGGCACACCACCAGGCGCGGCGCGTGCCGGTGCGCCCGGGCGCGGCCGGCCGCCCGGAGGGCCCGGGTCGGGAACCCGGGGGAGCCCGCCGGTGTCCTGACAGTGGAAATGCACGAGCGGGTCATCGGGAGGCGTGAGATGGGTTCAGGGCGCAGGGTGTTGCTGGGGGCGGTGGTCCTGTTGGCCGGCTGCACGACAGCGGGGCGGCCGGCCCCGCAGGCCGCCTATCCGGCCGCCCCGCAGGCCGCCTCTCCGGCCGCCACGGCGTCGGCGACCGCGGCGTCCGCCCCGCAGGCCGCCTCGGCGTCGGCGAGCGCGGCGTCGGGTCCCACCGCCGGCTGCGGCTCCCGGGTCGAGACGGGGCCGCTGCCCGACTGGGCGGACGCCGGGTTCAGCGGGAGCACCCGGATGCCGCACGTCCTGGGCGCGCGCGGCCAGATCGTCGCGGTGCTGTTCGGGCACCCGCTGGCGCAGGCCAGGGAGGGCAGGCCGACCAACAAGATCCTCTGGGTCGCACGCCCCGCCACGGCACCCTCCGACGCCACCGTCCCGCAGGCCCTGCGGATCACCGCGACCCTGCACGGCACCGGCACCCGGGTGACCCGGGAGGTCGCCGGCGGGCCGGGCCCGTCGATCGTCGACATGCCGCGGGCCGGCTGCTGGCGCCTCGAACTGCGCTGGTCGGGGCGCACCGACTCGATGGACCTCGTCTACGCCGACAGCTAGTACGGCAGCCGCCGTTCGGGGCCTCGCCGCTCGTCGGCGTACGGGTCGACGTGCGCAACCAGGGGCAGCTGGACGCCCCACCGCCGCGCGGACGGCGCAGGCGCGCCCGAGCCTCCGACCGCGGCGATCCGGCCGGCGGATTCGACGAGACCCCACAGGAACGCACGGGCGGTCATGGTGATGTTCTGTCACCGGCGGGCCGGTATCGACCTATGGTGTCCGCCACTGCCGAATGGACACGGTCAGCGTTTGCGAGTCTCCCAGACCGGCTCCTGAGGCTCGTCGTTGTGCACGATGATGTCGACGTGATCGGTCGGGCGGACCGTAGCGAAGTACAGTTGCTGGGAGGGGATGTAACGCTCGCGCCAGCGCCGTTCGACCTCAGCCCGGGATGACGCCCCGCGCTCTCGGACCACGGCACGATCCACTGTCTTCTCGAGCGCGGTTGACACGAAGATGCGCAGATCCCACCTGTCGATCAGCTCCGGGCGCATGAGGAAGACGCCGTCGAAGACCAGCACGGCGTCGGCGGTGGCAGTGGTGGCCGGCGGGGACAGCGCAGTATCCGTTGTGCGGTCGTAGACCGCGCATCGATAGCTTCGATTTCCGCCCGGGCCGAGCGGATCAAGAAGAACCCGGTTGAGCGAGTCGTAGTCGTGGGTGTCGAAGTAGCAACCTTCGGCCGAGTACTCGCCGCGGGGATAGCGCTGTGCCCGGGGGAAGAGGAAGTCGTCGATCGTCGCGCGGATGACGTCGCGGCCCTGGTCGCGCAGGATGACGGCCAGCTCGTCGGCGAGGGTGGTCTTGCCGGCGGCGGGCGGTCCGTCGATGGCGACCCGCGTCGGGTGTGCGACAGTGATGGACCCGACGGCCTCAGCCAGGCGGCCGAGCACCTCGTTGCGGCTGCCTTGGCTCATGTCCTGTCCCGTCCTGTTCTCGCGGAGGTCGCCGTCTCGAGTCGACCTCATGCGCGTCGGCCTTTCCGCGCCCGCCACTCCCCGGTCGAGCGAGACTGCCGCGTGCGCAGGTGGCCGCGGTCGCGGCGCAAGGGGCAGCAGGACGCGGTCTGGACGACACCCTCATCCGCCGCGATCCGCGCGGCAGCCCGGACGGCGGCTGCCGTACCAGGCCCTCGAACACCGACGCCACGGCGAGGGCGGCCGGGTCGACCGGGGCGGGCGGCGGCGTCGCCGCTGCCCGCCCTGGGTCGACGGGCGTCCTCGCCGTGGCGCGGTGCATGTGCAAGGGGCTGCGGTCAGGGGGCGCAGCCGGCGAGTTCGGGGCTGGAGGGAGTGCCGGTGGAGGGTCCGAAGAAGAGCAGCGCGCAGGCGCTGAAGAAGGTCGGGTTCTCCTCGGGGATCCAGTGGCCGGTGTCGGGGGCCACGACGGTGCGGACGTCGCTGGCCACCTGCTGGTAGGAGGCGGCGACGGCCGGCCCGAAGACGGACTGGGCGCCCATGGCCATCACGGGAATGGTCAGGCGCTTCGCCTGCGCGTGGGCCTGGTTGTCGGCGGCGTCGGCCTTGAGCGCCCGGTAGTACTCGTATCCGGCCGTCCGCCTGACGGGGTCGGAATACGCGCGGTAGTAGACGCTACGGTCGATCGCCTCCGGGTGCTGCGAACGGTCGAAGAGCATTCCCAGATAGGTCGGGACGTCCTCGTTGTCCATGATGCGTTCCGGGATCGGCGCGGGGGAGGCGTTGAAGAGGAAGTGCCAGCTGACCCCGTAGAAGTTCTCCAGACCGAATCCTGGCAGCGGGCTCTCCACGACGCCGATCCGGGTGACCTCGGTGGGGAAGTCGCGGGCGTAGTTGTACGCGACCATGGCGCCGAGGTCGTGACCGATCAGGGCCACCTGGGTGAAGCCGAGCTGGTTGACCGCCTGCCGGATCCGTCGCGCCGTGGTGGCCTTGTCGTAGCCGCCGGTCGGGACGGCGGAGCCGCCCAGGCCCGGCAGGTCGAACGTGATCACGGTGTGCTGCTGGGCGAGGGCGGGCAGCACCTTCTGCCACGCCCACGACGTCTGCGGCCACCCGTGCAGCAGCACCAGCGGCGAGCCGCTCCCGGTGCTGGTGTAGCGCAGGGTCGCGCCGTCGACCGTGACGCTGCCCTGCCGTACGGTCTGGACGCCGACGGTCGCCCCGGCCGGCTCCGGCGCCGGCGCGACGGCCGCGGCACCGGCGCCCGCCCCGCCCACGAGTGCCACACCGAGCGCGGCCACGACGGCGATCCGCCTGCCCCGACGACGCGAATCACGGCCGACAGCTGTCTTCACCGCAGAACTCAACGCAGACAATTGCATGGACACTTCGCTTTCCGTGAGTTGGCGACCGCTTCGGGCGGTCGGATCAAACAAAGCGGAAACGGCGGCGTTCGCAAGCGCGCCTCGGATGCCGATCGAGCGGCTTCGAAAATGTTACAACGGATGTCAAGACGTCGATCGATTGTGACTTTCCGGGGAAACGCTCCGGTCCGTGTCGCCGTCGAGAACGTCGATGTCCGCCTCCACCGTGGACGTCCTGCGGTGACGGTCGCGAACCAACCGTGCCGCCGGGGCGCGCCAGGGGGCGCAGTCGAGGGTTAGGGCAGCTTTGCCGGGGCATTGGAGCGCGTGGCAGGATATCGACCATGACAAGCGACGAGCAGGTGAAAGCCAGCCACCGCAACACCCCCACGAGCGACGCATTCCGCGCTTTCATCGCCTCCGGTTGGGCCACTCCGGATGCGGCACCTGTCCCGCGCGCGGAGGTCGCGGACCACGCGGCCCGTCGCCGGGCGGCCTTGTCACGGCGGTTCCCGGGCGAGCGCCTCATCATCCCCGCCGGCGGGCTCAAGGTGCGCAGCAACGACACGGACTACACCTTCCGCCCGCACACGGCCTTCGCCTGGCTGACCGGTCTCGGGTTCGACACCGAGCCCGACAGCGTCCTGGTGATGGACCCGAAGCCCGAGGGCCACGAGGCGATCCTGTTCTTCCGGCCGCTCGCCCCGCGCGACAGCGAGGAGTTCTTCGCGGACTCCCGGTTCGGTGAGTTCTGGGTCGGCCCCCGCCCGACGATGGGCGAGCTCGAGCAGCGGCTGGGCCTCGCCACCCGGCACATCGACTCGCTTCCGGACGTCCTGGCCAAGGACGCCGGTGCGACCGTGGTGCGCGTCGTGCGGGGGGCCGACGGCGAGCTCGCCCGGCTCGTCGACGAGACCCGGGCCCAGGCGGCGACGTCCGCGTCGGTCACGCAGCAGCACGAGGCGGACGAGGAGCTGGCCCGCCATCTCTCGGGGATGCGACTGTGCAAGGACGAGTGGGAGGTGGGCGAGATGCGCAAGGCGATCGCCGCCACCCACCGGGGCTTCGAGGCGATCATCGCCGGGCTGCGCGAGGCCGTCGGCAAGGAGCGCGGCGAGCGGTGGGTCGAGGGCCTCTTCGGCCTGTACGCCCGCCACGACGGCAACGGGATCGGCTACGAGACCATCTGCGCGTCCGGCGACCACGCCAACACCATCCACTGGACGAAGAACACCGGGCCGGTCCGCGAGGGCGACCTCATCCTGGTGGACGCCGGTGTCGAGGTCGACTCCCTCTACACCGCCGACATCACGCGCACCCTCCCGGTGACCGGTCGCTTCACCGACGTGCAGCGCAAGATCTACGAAGCGGTCCTGGAGGCGCAGGAGGCCGGCCTGGCGGCGGTGAAGCCGGGCAACAAGTTCAGCGACATCCACGCCGCCGCGAACGTCGTCATCGCCCGGCGGCTGCACGAGTGGGGGCTGCTGCCGGAGGGGGTGACCCTGGAGCAGACCCTCGACCGCGAGCGTGGCGGCTGGCACCGCCGTTGGATGGTCCACGGCACGTCCCACCACCTCGGCATGGACGTGCACGACTGCCAGATGCTGCTGCGTCAGGACTACATGGACGGCGAGCTGAAGCCGGGCATGATCCTCACCGTCGAGCCCGGCCTGTACTTCAAGGCGGACGACCTGCTGGCACCGGAGGAGTTCCGCGGCATCGGCGTCCGCATCGAGGACAACGTGCTGGTCACCGAGGACGGTCACGAGAACCTGTCGTCGGCCATGCCGCGTACCGCCGACGACGTCGAGGCCTGGATCGACCGGGTGCGGTCCGGCGCGGGCGCCTGAGCGCGCCCGCACGTGCCGGCCCCTGCGGTCGGCGTGTCCCGCTGCCACCTGCCGGGCACCGGATCCCGGTGCCCGGCAGGTGGCGGTACGGGCGCGCCGGCTGACCGCCGCCTCCGCCACCCGCCCACGGGGTCGACGGCGGGCGCTCAGCCGCCGTGGAAGGTGCAGCCGATCTTCGCGCCGCCGGCCATGCTGACCACCCCGACGCCGGGGTCGGTGCTGCCGCGCACGAGGCAGCCGGCGTACCCGTCCTCGTCGACGACGTCGCGGTCGGCCAGGTAGACACCCCAGTTGAGGTAGAGGTCCTGCACGCCGCCGGCCCCGTCGGGGAACGGCTCGGCGGCGGGCCGCACCCGGCGTTGCAGCACGAACGGGCCGCCCACCGCGGCGTCGAGCCGGGCCTGCCACTCGTCCCCGCCCACCGTCCAGCCGGCGAGGACGCCGTTGCCGCCGTGCAGCAGCGTCGGCTTCAGGATCAGCTCCTCCTGCCGGGCCCGGGCGTAGGCGAGCAGGTCGACCTCGGCCCCCTCGGGGTCGGTGCCGCGCGGGCGTACGTGCCGGGTCCATGGCAGGATCCGGTCGAGGCAGGCCAGCTCGTCGGCGTCGAACAGGCCCCGGTGCCGGTCGTCGGAGAGCATGGCCAGGGTGCCCTTGTTGCCGTAGAGCTCGGCGTCCAGGCGGCTGAACAGCCCGACCTTCCCCTGCTCCGCCGCGACCAGCAGGGGCTCCACCTGGGCCGCCGCCGCCGGGTCGGCCAGGTCCTCGGGCAGGAAGTACCGCAGGACGACGTCGACGGCGCGGCCCGCCACGGTCGGCCGGCCCTGCGGGTACGTGAACTGGCCGAGGTGGCAGCCGATGCCCTCGATCCCGTAGCCGGCCAGCATCTCGGCGAGCACCTCGAGCCGGGAACCCACGATCGGGAAGTTCTCGATCGTGTCGACCACGGCGACGACGGGCGGCCGGTCCGCGGGGATCATCGCGGCGCACTCCGCGTACATGGTCCGCACGATGCAGCCCAGCGTGTCCCGGTACCGGAGCCGGTGCTCGTCGGCGAACTCCCGCAGCGGCGGGTACGCCAGCATGGCCCGGTTGATGTCGGCGCTCTCGAAGCCGCCGAGCGCGCTGGTGATGTTGAACTCGAGCAGGCGGAAGCCCGCGCCGTCGTGGTAGAGGTCGGCGCGGCCCAGTGGGGCGAGCGACCCGGCGCGGGCGCCGCGCGTGATCAGCGCCGTCTGGAGGGGATCCATGCCGACGGCCTGCGCCAGCGCGGTGAGGTCGCCGTCGAACACCCGCTCCGGCAGGGCGCGCAGCAGGTCGTAGACGGTGCGCAGGTCCCGGGCGACGGACCGGCTCTCGGCCGCACCGAGGAAGGCGGGGCCGTTCATGAGCCGGTCCCGGTACGGCTCGAGGGTGGCCGACTTTCGGACGGCGGCGACCGTCATCCGTCGCCGAGCGAGCTGTGCCGGCGGCGCGGCCGACGAATCATTCCGTACCCTTTTCGCTCTGCCGCTCCACCGTCGCCGACAATTCGACCGGACCGTCCGAAAATGTCAGCACGGTGGAGCCGAGGAAGATAGTCGCAAATGGTCGTGGCGGCGTCGACGGCGCAGTGCCGGCGGTGCGGCACGGCGGATCCGACGACCCGCCGGAGGGCGGCGCGGGTCGGGCGGGAAGGGCGCCGGAACGACCTCACGGACAACGCGCCCGAAGGTGTGCCAAAGCGCAGTAACCCGGCCGACCGGTGCCGCGCCACGGTGGGTCGCCGGGATTTCTGTGACAGTTCACACTCCAGCGTGGACTGTCGTGAGAGCGACGCAACAGCCGGGTCCACTCGGCGTGGCCATCTGATAGCTTCGATGCCGGCGGAGCGCTGCGGCTGACGGAAGCGCAACGGCCGCATTGACTGTCGTGCATGTAGACGGGGGCTCTTTCGGTTATTGCGTCGAGACTTCTGAGATCCAGCTATATGTCCGATTGTCGCTCGACGGCGCGGCAATTCCGGCCGACCGGAATCCGCCGAACGACTCCCGGTCACGACGTGTCCCGACATCCGCCCGGCACCCCCGCCGCCCGGCGACCCACCGACCGCGACGCCCAGAGGGCAGCCGCGTCGCCGTGGGCGTCGCGCGTGTCGTCGGGGCACCCGCGGCCGGGGCCGGCGCGGCCGGACGGCGACGTCCGGGACGCCGACCCTGGGCAGCCGGTTCCCGTGGTGCCGCGGGGTCCGGTCGGGCCGCTACCGGTGGTGCGCACATCGAATGGTGAGGACGACGTACATGAGAACCTACGACCCGGATTCCGCGAGCCACGCGATCCGCGACCCCCGACCCCTCGCCCGGCGGTCGTGGATCGGCCGGCTCCGGTGCCCTGGAGGCACGCCTTGACTCTCACAGCGGACGTGACCGACGCCGATGTCCGCGTCGTCGAGCCCGCCACCGTCGCCGTCATCGGCACCGGGGCGATCGGCCAGGACCTGATCAGCAAGATCCACCGTTCTCCGCTGCTGGACTGCCGGCTGGTGGCCGGGCGCAACCCGGCCTCGGCGGGGCTGCGGCACGCCGAGCGGTTCGGCTACCCCGTCACCGCCGACGGGATCGACGCCGTGCTGGCGGCGGGGGACGCGTTCGACGTCGTG
Source organism: Micromonospora sp. URMC 107 (assembly GCF_051386315.1). Classification (NCBI taxonomy): domain Bacteria; kingdom Bacillati; phylum Actinomycetota; class Actinomycetes; order Micromonosporales; family Micromonosporaceae; genus Micromonospora; species Micromonospora sp. URMC 107. Next base: position 43,267 of record NZ_JBPQTK010000022.1, on the reverse strand, counting down.
TTCGACGCCACCAACGCGGCGTCGCACCTGCGGCACTGGTCGCTGCTGGAGCCGCTGGGCACCCTGGTGGTCGACCTGACGCCCAGCAGGGTGGGGCGGATGGTGGTGCCGACCGTCACCGGGGTGGAGGCGACGACCGGGCGCAACATCAACCTGATCAGCTGCGGCGGTCAGGCGTCGATCCCGGTCGCGCACGCGCTCGCGGCCCGCTTCCCGGTGAGCTACGTCGAGGTCGTCTCGACGGTGGCCAGCGACGTCGCCGGCCGTGGCACCCGGCTGAACCTCGACGAGTACGTGGCGACCACCCGGCACGCCATCACGACGTTCTCCGGCGTGCCCCACGTCAAGGCGATCCTCAACATCAGTCCGGCGGTGCCGCCGGCGACCTTCCGGACGGCCGTCCACGCGCGGATTCCCGGCGCCGACGTCGCCGCGGTGCGCGCGGCGGTCGACGAGGTGGCCGAGCAGGTGCGTTCGTTCGCCCCCGGCTACGCGGTGACCGCCTGCACGGTGGTCGAGGACCGGGTGACGGTCGCCCTCCAGGTCACCGCGCACAGCGACGTCCTGCCCCGGTACGCCGGCAACCTCGACATCATCAACTCGGCCGCCATCCTGGTCGCCGAGCAGCACGCGGCCCGGCTGGGCCGGACCGCCCGGACGGAGGCGGCCCGATGAGGAACGTCGTGATCCACGACCCGACGTTGCGCGACGGCCAGCACGCGGTCCGCCACCAGCTCGGGGCGGTCGCCCTGCGCCGGTACGCGGAAGCGGCGGACGCGGCGCGGATCCCGGTCGTGGAGGTCGGCCACGGCAACGGCCTCGGCGCGTCGTCCATGCAGGTCGGTCAGGCCGCGGTGAGCGACGACGAGATGCTGTCGACGGTCCGGGAGGCGCTGCGGCACAGCCGGATGGGCGTGTTCATGCTGCCCGGCTGGGGCACCTCCGACGACCTGCGGCGGGCGATCGACCACGGTGCCGACGTGGTGCGCATCGGTGTGCACGCCACCGAGACGTCGCTGGCCGAGCGTCACCTGGGCGTGCTGCGGGAGGCCGGCGCCGAGGCGCACTGCGTGCTGATGATGAGTCACATGGCGTCCCCGGGCGAGCTGGCCGAGCACGCCGCGCAGGCGGTCGGGTACGGTGCGCAGGCGGTCGGGATCATGGACTCGGCGGGCCACTTCCTGCCCGCCGACGTCACCGCGCGGATCGGCGCGATGGTGGAGGCCGTCGACACGCCGGTGATCTTCCACGGCCACGACAACCTCGGCATGGCCGTCGCCAACTCGGTGGCCGCGGCGGAGGCCGGCGCCGGCATCATCGACGGTTGCGCGCGGGGCTTCGGCGCCGGGGCGGGCAACACCCAGCTCGAGGTGCTCGTCCCCGTGCTGGAGCGCAGCGGGTTCGCGACCGGCATCGACCTGTACGCGCTCCTCGACGCCGCCGACCTCGCGGAGCGCGAACTCATGCCCGCGCCTCCGGTGACCGCCTCGATGTCCATCGTGAGCGGGCTGGCCGGGGTGTTCTCGGGGTTCAAGCACCGGGTGGTCGAGCTGTCCAGCCGCGCCGGCGTCGACGCGCGTGACGTGTTCTTCGAACTCGGCAGGCGGCAGGCCATCGCGGGCCAGGAGGACCTGATCGTGGACGTGGTGGCGGAGCTGAGCGCCCGCAGGGCCACCACGTGACCGGCCGCGGACCGCGGCCCTCAGCAGTGAGGAAAGGCGACATGGGAGTTCCGGACGCAGTGTCCAACGCGAACGGGTCGGCGGGTGTCCCCGTGGCCCGGATGACGTTCGACGAGTTCATGGCCGTCGGCCCCGGCGGGCTGTTCAAGGCCGACGTGCCCGTGGTGATCGCGCTGCCGGGTGACGTGCAGGGGCTCGGCCGGGAGGGCGTGGCGAGCCGGCTGGCCGACATGACCGTCACCCTGTTCACCGAGCCGGGCGACAAGAACCACCCGGGGCGCTGGGAGACGCGCGACATCAAGCTCCGCGACTTCTTCGCCGACGAGCGCCACCTGACCACCCCGGGCACCTGGCACCGGGTGGTGTCGAACATCCGCAACAGCCCGGCCGACGTCAACGCCGTCATCGGCTTCGACGCGGACAGGTTCTTCGGCTACGGCGACTCGCTCTACGCGGCGAACCTGTGGATCAGCCACCAGGGCGTGTTCACCAAGAACCACTTCGACGAGTTCGAGAACTTCAACATCGCGCTGGAGGGCCGCAAGCGCTTCATCATCGCCCCGCCCGGCTCCCGCGAGTACTACCCGCGCTCGGTGCTGCGCGGGTTCGGCGACAAGTCCCAGGTGTTCGACCTGGACAACGTCGACCTGGCGCGTTTCCCGCGGCTGGCGCCCAAGCTCGCCCAGCGTCGCGACTTCGTCCTCGAACCGGGCCACATGCTCTACCTGCCGCTCGGCTGGTGGCACCAGGCCGAGTCGCTGGACGAGATGAACATCAACGTCAATTTCTGGCTGAAGTCGAAGAAGATCCTCCGCAGGCCGCACGCGCTCGGCGTCGCGCTGTACACGTACGCCTACCGGAGGGTCAAGGGTGTCTACAGCTACAAGCCCACCGAGGTGAACTCCTGATGAGCGAGCGCAAGACCATCACCCCCACCCACCGCTACCGCAACAACGACAAGCTCATCGGCGTGGGGAACACGTTCTGGAACATGTCGGAGGAACACGGGGTCGCCGGCATCGTCGGCGACCTCTCCGACGGTGTGTTCCGGATGGCCGACGGCCACGAGTTCGTGAACTTCACCGTCTGCTCGTACCTGGACCTGGACACCCATCCCAAGGTGATCGACGGGGCCGTCGAGGCGCTGCGCCGCTTCGGCGTGCTGGACCACTGCATCCCGCGTACCCGCGTGCAGACGTCGGTGCTGCTGGAGCTGGAGGAGTCGCTGGGCGAGCTGTTCGACGCGATGGTGATCAGCGCGATCTCCACGGCGGCGGCCAGCACCGGCCTGCTGCCGCTGATCGCGTCGGGACACCTCGGCAACGGCACCCGCCCGCTGATGGTCTTCGACAAGAACGCCCACGTGTCGATGGCCAACGCCAAGCCGAGCTGCGCCGACGAGACCGAGGTCGTCACCTGCCGCCACCACGACCTCGACTACCTCGAGGACATGTGCCGCACCTACGAGCGCGTCTGCTACGTCGTGGACGGTTCCGACAGCCTCGGCGGCTACGCGCCCGTCGAGGAACTGGCCGTGTTGCAGGACAAGTACAACCTCCTGGTCTTCTACGACGACTCGCACTCGCTGTCGGCGTACGGCGAGCGCGGCATCGGCTACGTCCGCTCGCACTGCCCCGTGCGGGACGACCGGACCATCACCGTCGCGACCCTGAGCAAGGGTTTCGGGGCGGGCGGCACGGCCATCCTGCTCGACGGCTTCCCCAAGGAGACGCGGCGGATCATCGAGCGCTTCGCGGGCCCCCTGGGCTACTCGCAGAAGATGAACGCCGCCGCGGTGGGCGCCGCGCTCGCCTCGGCCGAGATCCACCGTACCGAGGAGCTGACCCGGCTGCAGGGCCGGCTGCGGTCCAACATCGCGCTGTTCGACTCGCTGCTCGCCACCGAGCAGTCCGGCAGCACGTACCCGATCCGGGTGGTGCCGATGAGCGACGAGACCGTCGTCGAGGCGGCCCAGCGGGTCTTCGCGGCCGGGTTCTACACCTCGCCGGTGTTCTTCCCGATCGTCGCCCGCGGCACCGCCGGCCTGCGGGTCATGCTGCGCGCGGGCCAGACCGAGGAACAGATCACCAGGCTGTGCTCCGTGCTCGTCGAGGCGGGCGCCCGCCCGGCCGCCGCGCTGCCCGAGCCGGTGGCCCCGTGACCGGCGCCGCGCGGGCGATCCCGCGCAGCATCCTCTACACCCCGGCGCTGTCGCTGGACCGGGTCGTGAAGGCCTGGTCCTACGACGCGGACGTCCACCTGATCGACCTGGAGGACTCCGTGCCGGCGGCCGAGAAGCCGGCCGCGCGCACCGTGTGCCGGGCCGCGCTGGAGAAGGCGCCACGGCCGGAGAACGTCGCGGTCCGCATCAACCAGCTGGGCAGCGTCGCGGCGGTGCAGGACCTGGTGGCCCTCACGGAGTGTTCGGTGCGGCCCGGCATCGTCATGATGACGATGGTGACCTCGGCGGCCGAGGTGGCCCTGCTGCGTCAGATCCTGGCCAGTGCGGACGCGCATCCGGAGATCTACGTGACGGTGGAGACCGTGGAGGCGGTCGCGGAGATCGACGCCATCGCCGGGGCGAGCGACGGGCTCGTCCTCGGCTCGGCGGACCTGGCTGCCACGCTCGGGGTCGAGATCAGCTGGGAGGCCATGCTCGCCGCCCGGCAGGCGATGGCGCTGGCCTGCGCGCGGCACGGCACCGCCTGCATCGACACCGCCAACTTCCGCCTCGCCGAGCCGGCCGTCCTGGCGCAGGAGACCGCCCGGGTGCGGGCGCTCGGCTTCCACGGCAAGGCGACGGTGCACCCGGGCGAACTCGACGAGATCAACCGGGTGCTGCGTCCCCAGGCCGACGACCTGCGCCTCGCGCGCAGGGTGGCCGAGGCCGTACGGACGGCCAGCGGTGGGATAGCCGTGCTGGACGGGAACATGGTCGGCCCGCCGTTCGCCCGGATGGCCCGCGCCACCGTGGCGCGCGAGGACGCCTGGGCGGCCCGGTTCAGCACCAGCGGAGCTGCCGGGTGACCGGGCCGGTGACGGTCGGCGCGGCGCAGATGGCGGGCACGCCGCAGCTGATCCGGGTGATCGACGCGCTGGGCGAGATGTTCGCGGACCTGGCCGCCGGCCGGACCGACTCCCCGGCGCGCACCGTCATCGAGCACGGTCCCCAGCGGGTCCTGCTGGTCAGCCCCGCGGTCTGGGAGCGGCGCGGGGTGGGCAGCGTCAAGATCACCACGCTCACCCCCGACAACCCCGGGCGCGGGTTGCCGCTGATCCACGGGATCGTCGCGCTCACGGACCTGACCACCGGGCAGATCACGGCCCTGCTGGACGGCGCGGAGCTGACCGCCGTCCGCACCGGCGCGGTCGCCGCCCTGGCGACCCGCTGGTGCACCGCCGACGACGCCGAGGACCTCGCGGTCATCGGCGCGGGGGTGCAGGCGCGGGCCCTGGTGCGCGCGGTGGCGGCGGTGCGCCGCATCCGCACCGTCCGGGTGTTCTCCCGGACCCGGAGCAGGGCCGAGCAGTTCGCCGACTGGGTGCGCGACGCCGTGCCCCACCCGGTGCACGCGAGCGTCTGCGACAGCGCGAAGGCCGCCGTCGCCGACGCGGCGGTCATCTGCACGGCGACCTCGACCAGCGACAACGCGCCGCTGGTCGAGGCGGACTGGGTGGCGCCCGGCGCGCACGTCAACGTGATCGGCGGCACCCACCCGGACGCGATCGAGCTCGACCCCGCCCTCCTGGCCGACGCCGTGGCCGTGGTCGAGGAGCGGACCGCGGCGCTGGAGGGCGCCGGCGAGGTGCGGGCCGCACTCGCGGCCGGTCTGCTCGGCGTCGACGACCTGTGCGAGCTGGGCGCGCTGGTCACCGGCGGGGTCCGCGTCGGCGGCCGCACCTCCGTCCTGCGTACCGTCGGAATGGCCATCGAGGACACCGCCGCCGCGGTGGCGCTGCACGAGGGGGCGGTGGCCGTGGCGTAGGTCAGGAGGAGCTCTCCCGGCAGCGGACCATGAACGAGCGCTCGAAGACGATGACGGTCTCGCCGGTGGACTTCGTGCCCGTCGTCTCCACCGTGATGATGCCCTGGCCGGGCCGGGACCGACTCAGGCGCTTGTCGAGGATCCGGCTGGTGGCGTACAGCGTGTCCCCGACGAACACCGGCTCCCGCAGGCGGACCTTGTCCCAGCCGAGGTTGGCCACCGCCCGCGCCGACAGGGCCTGCACGGTCATGCCGCCGATCAGGCACAGGGTGATCCCGCTGTTGACGAGCACCCGCCCGTACTCGCTGCCCGCGCCGTAGTGCTCGTCGAAGTGCAGCGGGTGCTGGTTCATGGTGAGCAGGGTCAGCCAGGTGTTGTCGGTCTCGGAGATGGTGCGGCCCGGCCAGTGCCGGATCACCATGCCGGGCTCGAAGTCCTCGTAGTCCCCGCCGTGCTCTTCGCGGTACTCGTTGCCCTGGACGTGACGCAGTGTCATCGGCAGCCCTTCCGTGTCGCGTGTGGACGGATCGGCGCGGTCCACGTCGGACGTGAATGTTAGTCTATGTCGATCATCGTTTCGGAGATACCGGCCCGCGGCGAGCACGCTCCGGCGCCCGGCCCGACGTGCAACTCCGGGGGAGCGTCAGATGACCGTGCGCGAGGACGTCAGCAGTACGGGGCCGGCCGGGCATCCGTGGTTCGGCACCCACCGCCTCACGCCGGCCGCGCCGGCGGAGACGATCCGCGGGATGCTCCGCCACGAGTTGCGCGACACGGGCTGGCCCTACCAGCGGCTGCTGCCCGCGGCGCCGATAGCCATTCCGCGCGCGTCCTACGCGGAGATCTTCCGGGCGGCCGCCGCGCTGGTCGACCTGCTCCGCCGCACCGCCCTCGAGACGGCCCCCACCACCGAGGGCCGGCTGGCGGCCTACCGCATGCCGCAGAGCGAGAACCAGCTGTTCGTGCGGGACCCGTTCGTCGAGGAGCGCTACCCGGACTGCGTCGTACGGCCGGACGTCGTCATCGGCCCGGACGGGCCCCGGTTCCTGGAGTTCAACGTCAGCGGCGCGCTCGGCGGCGTGGTGGAGACGCGCAGCCGCCTCGAGGTGTGGCGCAAGCTCCACGCCGACGCCGAGGGCAGGACCCCGTTCAGCTACCCGGACCCGTTCGCCGTGCGCGCCGAGATGTACCGGTCGCTCTGCACCGAGCTGGGGCTGGCGCCGCGGGTGGCCATCGTCGGCAGCGCCCGGGTCTACGGCGTGCAGAGCCGCTACTTCCAGCTCGAGGCCGACTACCTCAACAACCACGGCCTCACCGCGCGGTTCTTCGAGCCGGAGGAGCTGCCGGAGGCGTGGGACTGCCCACCCCACCTGCGCTACCCGATCGGGCTGCGCAACTTCACCATCCCGGACTGGCTCGACGCCGGCCTCGACACCAGCTACGTGCAGGACGCGCTGGACAACGGCTGCCTGCTCGTGGGCACCCAGACGTCGACCTTCATGCACAGCAAGCTGACCATGGGCCTGCTGTCGGAGGGCCGGCCGTGGATGAGCGCGGCCGACCGGAGCCTCGTCGACAGGTACGTGCCGTGGACGCGGATCCTCTCGGACCGCAGGACCACCCGCGAGGGCCGCGAGGTCGAGCTGCTCCCGTTCGTCCTGGCGAACCGGGACCTGCTGGTGCTCAAGGCAGGCCTGGGCGAGAGCGGCAAGCAGGTGGTCATCGGCGGCGAGGTCGACCAGGCGACGTGGGAGTCCGCCGTCGCCGAGGCCGCGGCCGACGGCACCAGCGTGGTGCAGGACTTCGTGACGCCGCGGACCTGCCGGGTCGCGCTCGTCGCCGACGGTGCCGACGAACCCCACGACGTCGAGGTCGCCCCGGTGATCGGGCCGCTGCTGTTCGGCGGCCGCCCGGCGGGCCTGTTCTGCCGCTACTACGGCGACGGCTCCGCCGGGATCGTCAGCGCCCGGGGGCGCGACAGCGGCTCCGACAACTGCATGGTGGCGGTCTGACCGCGGCCGTGCTCCGGGAGGCCGACCCCGGCCCGGGGGCCTGACCGCCGGGCCGCGCGTCAGGTGCCCGGCCGCCGGGGCGCGTCGTCGTCCGGCGACGGGCCGCGACGCCACGAGGGGCCGCGACGATAGGGGTTCGCGCCACGAATGAGGTGTTGTCGCGCCCCGGGCCCCGTGTCACGATCGCTGCCACCGGAAGCCCCCTGCCGCCCGACCCCGCCGTCGGCCGGCGAGCTGTCGGCCGCGCCGCCGTCGAACGGAAGGACCCGCCATGCCTGCCGACTCCGAGGTGCACGGACGGCCGGCCGGGTGGGATCCCGCCCGGGCGGTGCCCGCGCTGATCTGGGCCGCCGCGCCGCGTGCCGGCCAGCGGACGGCCGTCGTCGGCGCGGACGCGACACTGAGCTACACCGAGCTGCGGCACGCCGTCGCCGGCCTCGCCGACCTGCTGCGGCGCCACGGGGCGGCAGCGGCCCCGGTGGCCGTCCTGGCCCACCGGGGCGCCGCGCAGTTGGTGGCCTGCCTGGCCGGGCTGCACGCCGGGGCCGGCTACGCCTGCGTGGACGCCAACCAGCCCCGGGCCCGGATCGAGAGCCAGCTGCGCGGCTGCGGGGCCGCCGTCGTGGTGACGGATCGCGACGACGCGCCGGTGACCGGGCTGGTGGTGCTTCCCGTCGACCTGGCCGGCTGGATCGCCGCGGGGGCGGCCGCCGAGCGCGCCGGGGCGCTGCCCGCCCCGCTGCCGGTGACCGGGGACCAGCTCGCCTACACCGTGTTCACGTCCGGCTCCACCGGCGTACCCAAGGTCGTCGAGATCCCCCACGCGGCCCTGGCCAACTACGCGGCCTTCGTCGCCCGGCTGGTCGGGCCGGAGCGCACCGACGGCGAACAGCTGCGCTTCGCGTCGGTGACCAGCCTCGCGACCGACCTCGGGCACACCGCGGTCTTCCCGGCGCTGGTCCAGGGAGACACGGTCCACCTGGTGCCCACCGAGACCGCGACGGATCCCGACGACTTCGCCGACTACCAGGACGCGCACGCCATCGACGTCCTGAAGATCACCCCCTCGCACCTGGCGGCGCTGCTCGACGAGGCCGAGGAGCGGGTCCTGCCCCGCCGCATGCTGATCGTCGGTGGCGAGGTGTGCCGCTGGGAGCTGGTGGACCAGGTCCGCGAGCTGTCGGACGTGCGCATGGTCAACCACTACGGTCCGACCGAGACCACCGTCGGCGCGCTCACCTTCGAGGTGCCGGCCGACCCGGCGGCGCGCCCGCGGACCGCCACGGTGCCGATCGGCCGGCCGATCGACAACGCGCGGGTCGCCGTCGTCGACGCCGACCTCCGGCCGGTCGCGCCGGGCGTCGAGGGGGAGTTGCTGATCTTCGGGGCAGGGCTCGCCCGGGGCTACCGCGACGACGCCGGGCTGACCGGCGAGATGTTCCCCACCGGGCACCCCGAGGGCCGCTGCTACCGCACGGGCGACCTGGTGACCCGGCATCCCGACGGCCTGGTGGAGTTCCACGGCCGCCGGGACGGCCAGGTCAAGATCCGCGGCCACCGCGTCGAGTTGGGCGAGGTGGAACAGGCGGTACGGCGGTGTGCCGGGGTGCGCCGGGCGGCCGTGGTGCCGGTCGGCGGGACCGGCTCCGCCCCGCGCCTGGTGGCGTACGTCGTGCCGAACACGCCGCCCGGTCCGACCGCCCGCGAGCTGCGCGACCAGCTCCGCGAGACGCTGCCCGACTACCTGCTGCCCGGCGCCGTGGTGTGCCTGGACGAGCTGCCCCGCACGCCGAGCGGGAAGCTGGACGTGCGGGCGCTGCCGGCGCCCGGCCGGCCCGGCGCGGCCCCCGCCGCGCGGTGACGGTCCCACCGGGCCGGGGCACGTGTTCGCCACGGAGTCCCGTCGCGCCTTGTGGTGCGGCGCTGGACGCACCCGACGCGGGGCGCTAGCGCGGTTCTACCCGGGGCACGGGAACCCGGACACCAGCCTCAGGACGACGCTGGGTGCCGGTGACGAACGTGCCACCAGCCCGCCAAATCGTTGATCTTGCTTCGGGGTGGTGCGCGGCGGGTGGCGGGGTGCTCAGGATGATCGCTGGCGAGCCGATCCTCCGCCCGTGGGACGAGCCGCGCGTCGAGCCCGACCGGCCGCCCGCAACGTCTTCCGACACACGGCCCAGCCGTCGCGTAGGACCTGGTGCCGAGGAGATCGGAACGGACGTCAGTGCGCCGGGAGCAGGTCGGTGAGCAGGGCGTCGATGCGGGTTTTGATCTCGTCGCGGATGGGGCGGACGGCTTCGATGCCCTTGCCGGCGGGGTCCTCGAGTTTCCAGTCCTCGTAGCGTTTGCCGGGGAAGACGGGGCAGACGTCGCCGCAGCCCATGGTGATGACGACGTCGGAGGTTTCGACGGTGTCGTATTCGAGGAGCTTGGGGGTCTGGTCGGTGATGTCGATGCCGATCTCGCGCATGGCTTCGACGGCGGCGGGGTTGATCGTTTCGGCGGGGGCGGAGCCGGCGGAGCGGACCTCGACGCGGTCGCCGGCGAGGTGGCGTAACCAGCCGGCGGCCATCTGGGAGCGGCCGGCGTTGTGCACGCAGACGAACAGCACGCTGGGCTTGTCAGACACGAGAGCTTTCCCTTATCGGTCGGTGTGGTGGTCGGTGAGGTCGGCGAGCAGGGCCCGCACGCGGGTGTCGATGTCGTCGCGCACGGCGCGTACGGTGTCGAGGTCGTTGCCGGCGGGGTCTGCCAGGTTCCAGTCGAGGTAGCGTGTGCCGCTGATGACGGGGCAGGCGTCGCCGCAGCCCATGGTGACCACGACGTCGGCGGCGCGCAGCACATCGTCGGTCAGCGGTTTGGGGAACGCGTCGTCGAGGTCGATGCCGACCTCGGCGAGGACCGTGGCGGCGGACGCGGACACCGTGGCACCGGGTGCGGAGCCGGCGGAGCGGACGTTGACCCGGCCCTGGGCGTGGTGGGCCAGGAGCGCGGCGGCCATCTGGGAGCGGCCGGCGTTGTGCACGCAGAGGAACAGCACTTCGGGCACGGGCTTGCCGATGGCGCCCTTGGCTTGCGCGAGGGCGGTGAGCCGGTCGGTGGCGAAGCGTTCGGTCAGCGCGGGCAGGTGGTGGTCGAGTCGGGCGGTGCGGTAGAGCGCGACGTAGGACTCGTTGACGTAGCGGCTGATGGTCTCGGGGTTGAAGACGCCGGAGAACTTGTCGGCCAAGGCGGCGGCCACCCTTTCCAACACGGCGTCGACGTCGAGCAGGGTCGGCATCTGGTTCATCATCGACTCCCGGAGCTGAGGGCGGGCCGGGCGGTGGCTCCGGCCGGGAACAGGCGCCGACGCAGGGCGAGGCTGACGTAGACCAGGCCGACCAGGACGGGCACCTCGATGAGCGGGCCGACGACACCGGCGAGGGCCTGGCCGCTGGTGACGCCGAACGTGCCGATGGCCACGGCGATGGCGAGTTCGAAGTTGTTGCCGGCGGCGGTGAACGCGAGGGTGGTGGTGCGCTCGTAGTTCAAGCCGATGGCCCGGCCGAGGGCGTAGGAGCCGGCCCACATGATCGCGAAGTAGGCCAGCAGCGGCACGGCGATCAGGACCACGTCCCAGGGCCGCGACGTGATGGCGTCGCCCTGCAGGGCGAACAGGATGACGATGGTGAACAGCAGCCCGTAGAGGGCGACCGGTCCGATCTTCGGCAGGAAACGGCTCTCGTACCAGCTGCGGCCCTTGGCCCTCTCGCCGAGACGGCGGGTGAGGTAGCCGGCGAGCAGGGGGACGCCGAGGAAGATCAGCACGTTGACGGCGATGTCCCAACCGGACACCTGCAACCGGGCTCCGGAGAGGTTCAGCCAGTCCGGCAGCACGGACAGGTAGAACCAGCCGAGCATGCCGAACGCCAGGACCTGGAACACCGAGTTGAGGGCGACCAGGACGGCGGCGGCTTCGCGGTCGCCGCAGGCCAGGTCGTTCCAGATGATGACCATGGCGATGCAGCGGGCCAGGCCGACGATGATCAGGCCGGTGCGGTACTCGGCGTGGTCGGCGAGGAAGATCCAGGCGAGGGCGAACATGAGGGCCGGGCCGAGGATCCAGTTGAGCAGCAACGAGGACAGCAGCAGCCGCCTGTCGCCGGTGACGGTGTCGAGCCGGTCGTAGCGGACCTTGGCCAGCACCGGGTACATCATGATCAGCAAGCCAAGGGCGATCGGCAGGGAGATGCCGCCGATCGTGACCGCTTCCAGGGCGGTGTTCAGGCCGGGGATGAGCCGCCCGAGCAGCAGCCCGGCGGCCATGGCCAGACCGATCCACAGCGGGAGGAACTGGTCGAGGCGCGACAGGCGCGCGACGACCGCCGGCGGTGCGTCGCCGGCGGTGGCGGTGTTCGTCATGTCAGCAGGTCCTGAAGTTCTCGGAGTGGGCCCGTGCCTGCGCGGCGAGGTCGGCCAGGTGCAGTGCCGCTCCCTGCAGGGCGTCGGGGATGAGCCGGTAGTAGGTGAAGCGCCCGCGCGGCTCGGCGGTCACGACGCCGGCTTCGCGTAGCAGCTTGAGGTGTCCGGACACGTTGGGCTGCTTTGCTCCGGTGTCCGCGACCAGGTGCGACGTCGTCGCCGGGCCAGCGGCGAGGATCCGCACGATCTGCGCCCGCAGCGGGTCCGCCAACAACCGCACCACATCAGGATCAGCTGATATCACCGCGTCCTGATGTGACTCGGCGCGGGTACGGACCACCAGCGAGCCCACTGCGGATTCGGGTTCAGGCATCACGTCAGCGCTGCCCGTCAGCAGATTGCCGAGCATGCTCAGCGCCTCCGCGCGCACCCGGTAGTAGACCCAGGTGCCGCGACGCTCGCAGTCGACCATGCCGGTCTCGCGCAGCACCCGCAAGTGGTGCGAGATGGTCGCCCCGGTGACGTCGAACGCGTCGGTCAGGTCGCAGACGCAGACCTCCGTGGTGGAGGCGATCAGTGACAGCAGGCGCAGCCTGATCGGGTCGCCCAACGCCTTGAACAGCGGCGCTATCTCGCTGGCGACCTGTGGCGCGAGGGCCTGTGCCGACAGGGGAGGGCAACAGCCCTGCGCCACCGTGGTGTCCAGCACGGGTAGAACCGACATGCGTCTAGCTTGACGGATGTCTAGCTGTGATGCAAGGCGGGGCGTCCGGTTCGACGAGAATCGAGACACCGATCAGTGGGCGTTGATGTCACCCGGTGCGAAGCGGACCCGGGGGCGCCGGCCGACCCGCGTGGCCGAGTCGGGCGCTGTGTCCGGCGACGCGTGTTTACCCACGTCAGAGAAGCAACAGGGGGAGTCGTCCCATGAGCGAGGACCAAGCCGCCGTACCGTGCTGCGGCACCGCGCAGGCCGCCGGGCAGGCCGACGCCTGCTGTGACCCGGCTGCGAGGACCGAGGCGGTAGCTGCCGGCGCGAGCCGCTGCGGCATTACCGGCGCATCAGTGGAAAGTGATGACAGGATGGTTGCGTAGCCGGTCGAGGCGGCTGGCTACGCGTGGGCAGGCTCATGCGGGTTCTCCGTGGGAGCGGTCGGCGGTGCCAATAATCAGGGCTCGGCCAGCAGGCCGCGGCGTTCGTAGTAGCGCAGCGTCTGCAGGTTGACCCCGGCTGCGGCGGCGACCTGGCTGCTGCGCAGCCTGGTCACGCCGCCGCCGTCGCGACCGCGCGGGCGGTGAGCGCGTCGAGGACATCGACGTGCGCGACCGGCACCTCGACCTCCAGTTGCAGTGCCCCGCCGTTCGCCGAGAAGGTGAAGGAGAAAAAGGAACAGCAGGTGCTCTCCCGGCCGGTCAGGTTCCGGGCTTTTGCCTCGGCGGCCGGGTCGAGACGCCATCGCAGCGCCGTCGGCGAGAGCCGCTGTTGCGCGCGCAGGGCGGTGGCTAACAGGCCGTCGAACTCGGCCAGCCGTAGCGGCCGGTCCACGGTCGGCAGGGTGCACACCTCGGGCACCCACGCCAGGTCGTCGCTGGTCATGCCATGACGGTAAGCCTGTACCCGAGTACAGGACGCAAGTCGTCTCGTGGGCGGTCGCCACCGTACCGAGGGCCGACCGCCGGCATCGGCTGCCCGGGCAGGAACGGGGGAGGGCCGGACCGGCCGGCCGCACCCTCCGGTCCGGCCCCCGGCCCCGGGGCGGTCGGTTCTCCTCGCCGCTCGTATCCGGTCTCCCAGTCGGCAGGTCGGTGCTCAGTCGGCGAACGGGTCGAGCCCGAGCGCGACCCGCCCGATGAACGGGTAGCCGTCCAGGGACCCGAACGGCTGCATGAAGCCGCCCGCGCGCGCGTCCCGGTACAGCCGCGACAGGGGGTGCCGGCTGCTGAACGAGGCCCCGCCGCAGATCGTCATGGCCCGGTCGACCGTGCTCACCGCCGTACGGTTCGCCAGCAGCTTCGCGGCCTGCCAGCCCCGTACGACGTCCCGGACGGCGGTCTCGGACCGCTCCGCCGGGTCGGCGGCGAAGTGGGCGTCCACCAGGCGCCCGGAGCGCTCCAGCACCCCCCGGGCGGCAGCCAGGTCGAGCTCCATCGTGGCGATCTCCCGCTGCACGGACGGGTGGTGCGCCGGCGCCGCCCGGCCGGGCTGGCGCGGCGTCCTGGTGGCGTGCTCCACGGCGATCTGGTAGGCCGCCTCGGCGATCCCGAGCGAGGCGCCCAGCAGGGGGAAGTTGACCGCGCAGGAGCGCGTCAGGTCCTCCGACGTCGGCGGGCCGAACGGCTCGCCGACGGTGACCCGGTCGGCGGGGACGACGCACTCCTCCAGCAGGATCCCGTGGCTGCCGGAGCCGCGCATGCCCAGCGCGTCCCAGTCGCCCAGCACGGTCAGCCCGGGCGTGCCGGCCAGGACGACGGCCTCGGCGTGCCGCCACCCGCCGTCGGAATCGGCGACCCGCACGGAGATGTTGAACGAGTCGGCGACGGCCGAGTTGGTGACGAACGTCTTGCGCCCGGTGATGACGTACTCGTCGCCCTTGCGGACGGCCTCGGTGAGCGCGGCGTTCCACGACGCGCCCGGTTCGGTGGAGGCGCCCGCCATGATCAGGTCGGAGCCGCCCAACGCCTCCAGGATCGCGTCCAGCTGTGCGGCCCCGACCCGGTCGCCGGCCGCCTCGGCCCGCTCCCATCGGCGGACCTGTCCCCACACCGAGGCCATGTGCATGTTCGCGCAGATGGCCGTCGACCCGCAGCCCCGGGCCAGCCGGGAGACGGCCACCAGCACGTCGTACAGGGAGCGGACGCCCAGCCCGCCGTGCCGGGTCGGGGCGCAGGCGGAGAGCACCCCGCTGTCCCGCAGGTCGGCGAAGTTGTCGGCGACGAACGTGTTCTCCCGGTCGTGCCGGCCGGCCCGCTCGGCGAGGGTGCCGACGTGGCCCTCGGCGAGGGAGACCAGGTCCCGGCCGGCGGCGGTCGTGGCGGTGAGTTCTCCGAACACCTACAGCATCCTCAGGATGGCGAGGAACTCCTCGGCGCGTTCCGCGTGGGGTTGCTGCGGACCGTCGAACCGGGAGCCGGCCTCGGTCGGCACCGGCGTCGGCAGCACCCTCGGGAACAGCGGGCCGCCGATGGGGTCACCGGGCCGCAGGCCGTGCTCCCACAGCAGCGGCAGCACGGCGTGTTGCGGCTGGAAGGTGACGCCGTCGCCCACCCACCGGGAGACGAACGCCCGCCGCTGCCGCTCGGGCCCGGTGCCGGTGGCGCCGTGCAGCGCGGCGGGGTGGAACAGCACGATGTCGCCGGGCGTCAGGTCCCAGCTGAGGATCTCGTGCTCGGACACGTCCGGCACCGCCTCGAGTTCCTCCCGCTGGCCCAGGTGGGAGGCGCCCGGGGTGATCGGCACGTAGCGCCGGCCCCAGCGGTGCGAACCGCGCACCACCTGGAGCGCGGCGGTGTCGGGCGTGCACGGGTCGAGGGGGATCCACATCGCGCACACCTGGTCGCCGGCGATCGGCCAGGAGCTGACGTCCTCGTGGAACGGCGTCGGCGCGCCCGACCCGGCCGGCTTGGCGAAGATCTGGTCGTAGAAGGCGGTGATCGCGGTGGAGCCGAACAGTTGCTGCGCGATGCGCGCCGCGGGGGAGAAGAACATGAAGTCGCGGAAGCCGTCGTGGGTCTTCCACATGAAGGCGTCCCCGGCGAAACCGCCGCCACCCAGCAACGCGGTGGCCTGCGCCAGCACGGTCGGGTTGGCGAGCAGGTACTCCACGCCTTCGGCGATCCGGCCGAGCCACCTGTCGTCGATCATGCCGGACAGCCGGACCACGCCGTCGGTGTGGAAGGCGTCGATCTCGGCGGGCGTCAGGTCACGCGGCGGCGCCTCGGGAGGGCTGATGTCCATGTGTCGGTCTCCGTCAGGGGAAGCGCCGCCAGTGGGCGCCGAAGAGGGTCTCCTCGTCCGGCACGCTGAGCGGCAGGGGGTGTGAGACGTAGGTGTAGTTGAGGAAGTCGCGCCAGGTCACGTTCTCCGACCGGGAGCAGCCGCCCCAGCTGCCACTGGCGATGACCTGGGTGAACGGCATCCCGTTGTCGAAGCTGCCGCTGTTGCCCACGGCGGTCGACTGGTTGACCATGACCCGTCCGGCGCGGGCCCGCTCGGCGAGCCTGGCCACGTGGTCGGGTCGCGCGGTGTGGATGCCGCAGCTGTGGCCCTGCCCGATGCGGCTCAGCAGCGTCTCCACCGCGACCAGTGCGTCGTCGAAGTCGCCGAACGTGCACACGGTGAAGACCGGCGCCAGCTTCTCGCCGAGCATCGGGTCGTCGAGCGCCGGGACGCCGCCGGGCGCCAGGGGCGGCAGTTGGGCCACCAGGGCGGTGGTCTTGGTCGGCTCGGCCAGGTCGATCCCGGCGGCGGCGGCGAGCGCCGCGGCGGGTCGCCCGACCGCGTCCCGGTTGAGCGACCGCCCGTCCGGCCACAGCAGCGTACGCAGCCGCGCCGTCTCGGCCGGGTCGCACAGGTGGGCGCCCTGCCGGGCCAGCTGGTCGCGGAAGGCGGGCGCGATCGTGGCGTCCACCAGCACGTTGCTCTCCGACGAGCAGGAGGTGCCGTTGTTGAAGCTGCCCCCCAGCACGATCAGTTCCGCCGCGGCGGCCACGTCCGCGGAGGCGTCCACGATCACCGCCGGGTTGCCGACGCCCGCGCTGATCGCCGGCGTGCCGCTGCGGTACGCCCGGCGTACCGTGCCGGGTCCGCCGGCGGCGATCACCAGGTCGGCGGCGGCCATCAGGGCCTCGGTGGTCTGCCGGTCGGTGACCGGCAGGCACTGGATGAGGTCCGGCGGGGCACCGACCGACTCCAGGCCGCGACGCAGCAGGTCGACGGTGCGGGCCGCGGAGTGCCGGGCCCGGGGGTTGGGGGTGATGACCACGGCGTTGCGGGTCTTGAGCATCGGCAGGGCGTTGCCGACGACCCCGGAGCAGGGCGCGGTGGCGGGGCTGGCCACCGCGATCACCCCGATCGGCTTGGCCAGCTTGCGCAGGCCACGCTCCGGCAGCTCCTCGATGACGCCGGTGGTGACGACACCGTGCAGGTCACGCAGCGTGCCGAGGACCCGGCGCCGGTAGAGCGTGAACAGGTGCTCCGGGTCGCCGAGGCCGGTCTCGCGGTAGGCGAGGTCGGCCAGCGACCGGGCGGTGTCCTCCTGGTAGGCCGCCCACCCGATGGCCGCGACCAGGTCGTCGATGCGTTCCTGCGGCCAGAACTCGACCTCCGCCTGGGCCCGGCGGGCGCGGGCCATGGTGGCCTCGACGTCGGGTCGGGTCCCCGCGGAAGGCACGGCGCCGGCCGGCGCCTCGTCCTGGCGCCCGGCGGCCGACCCGCCCGGCGCGACCGTGAGCGTCGCCGCCGCGTCGGCCTCGCGGCGGTCACCGCTGGACACTGGCGTGCTTCCGGTTCGCGGGGTGCGCCGAGCGCAGTCGACCGATGGTCTCCTCCAGCATGTCGTCGGTGACGGTGAGGGAGAGCCGCAGGTAGCCCGGCGCGCCCATCACCGAGGCCGGCAGCACCAGGAGGCCGAGCTCCTCGAGCAGGGCCGCGTGTGCCCAGTCGTCGGCGTCCGGCACCCGGGCCAGCAGGTAGAAGGTTCCCTCGCTCGGCTGGACCTCGTACCCGGCCTCGCGCAGGGCGTCGACCAGCAGGTCGCGCCGCTGCTCGATCGGCTTGACCTGGAGCGCGTGCTGTTCCAGCTCGGGCAGGGCGAAGAGCAGCGAGTTGTTGGGGAACGCCCAGCCGGTGGTCAGGCGGGCCACGGTCAGGGCCCGGCGGAGCACCGCCGGATCGGGCATGGTCGGCGGGATGGCCACGTAGCCGACGCGCTCCCCGGGCAGCAGCAGCGTCTTGGTGTAGGTGTGCACCAGGAACGTGAACGGGTAGTGCGTCGCCGGGCTCGGGCACGGCCGCCCACCGAACACGATGCGCCGGTACGCCTCGTCGGACAGCAGGTACACGGGCCGGCCGTTGCGGGCGGAGGCCGCGCGCAGCACCTCGGCGAGGGCGGCGAACTCGTCGTCGGTGTAGACGGCGCCGGTCGGGTTGTTCGGGCTGTTGACGATGACGGCGCTGGTCCGCGGCGTGATCGCCGCCGCGACGAGTTCCGGGTCGAGTCGCCAGGAGCCGGGGGTCAGCGCCACCGGTCGGGGGACCGCACCGACCGAGGCGATGATCGGCTCGTAGTAGAACCAGGCGGGGTCGAGGTAGATCACCTCGTCGCCCGGGTCGCAGACGCTGCGCAGGCAGATGGTCAGCCCGGCGAACGCCCCGTTGGTCAGCGCGACGTCGTCGGCGGTGAACGGCAGGCCGAGTTCCCGGCTCAGGCTGGCCGCCACCGACTCCTGGGCCGGCGGGTGGTCGCGGGTGTAGGCGAACCAGTCGGTGTGCTGCGGACTCAGGTGTCGCTGCAGGACCTCGACCAGGGCCGGCGCGGGGAACTCGTGCGGGTCGCCGAAGGCGAGGTCGATCACGCCCGGACCGCCGCGCAGCCGCGAGTAGGACGACTGCTCGAGGTAGGCCCCCAGCCGCCGGCCGTACGCGTCGGTGGCGTCGGTCATCTGCCGACTTATCCGGTGCTCCATCCTGCTCCGATCTCCACCCTGGTCCGTGGCCGGCGATGTCGCCGGGTTCACACCGTGGCGGGTTGTGCGTCGGGGACTCTTGCGGGCAGCTGCCGTACGGACCGCGCGCAGAAGGTCGCGACGGTCACCAGAGCGAGCACCCCGCCTGCGATGACCAGCGTCTGGGCGACGCCGATCCGGTCCGCCACCGGGCCGACGACGGCCAGGCAGAGCGGGCCCAGCACGAACGAGCCCATGGCGTCGTACGAGCTGATCCGCGACAGCGCCTCGTTCGGCACGTGGTTCTGCAGGGCGGTGTCCCACAGCACCTCGAAGATGTCGACGCAGACGCCGTTGACGAGCATCGAGGCCGCGATCAGCCAGACCGGCGCGCCGGCGGCGATCAGCGCGAACGGCGGAAGGAAGCCGAAGGTCGCGAGCACCGCCACCCGCATCGGCCGACGGGGGCGGATCCGCATCGCCACGAGGCTGCCGCCGACCAGGCCCACCGCCTGCGCGGTGACGATCACCGACCAGGCCGTGGCGCCACCCAGCTGTTCCTTGGCGGTCAGCGGGCCGAGCACGTGGATCGCCGAGAAGCAGCCGTTGACGAACGCGAACTGCACGACCACCAGCCAGACCCAGGACCGGGAGCTGAACTCCCGCCAACCCTCCCGCAGGTCCGCGAGGATGGTGCTGGTGGCGGCCCGGCCGGGGTGGGACACCCGGACACCGGCGAGCAGCAGCGCCGAGCCGAGGAAGGTGGCCGCGGGCACCGCCAGCGCCCAGCCGGCGCCGAGGGCGGCCACGAGCACTCCGGCCAGGGCCGCGCCGCCGATGGTGGTGCTGTTGCGCGACAGCCGCAGCAGCGCGTTGGCCGACTGGAGCTGCTCCTGGGCCACCACCTGCGGCACGACGCCGCGGGAGGCCGGCAGGAACAGCGCGGCGGCGGCGCCGTTGACGGCGGACAACGCGATCACGACCGGCAGGGAGGGCCGGCCGCTGACGAACACCACGGTCAGCACCGCCTGCGCGGCGAAGGCCAGCAGGTCGGAGCCCACCATGAGGCGGAAGCGGTTCATCCGGTCGGCGAGGACACCGCCGAACAGCAACAGCGCGACCTGCGCCAGCGACCGGGCGGCGAGCACGAGGCCGAGGTCGGTGGCGGAGCCGCCCGGCGCGTCGAGGATGGCGAAGGCCAGCGCCACCGGGATCACGGCGCTGCCCAGCAGCGACAGCGTGCGGGCCAGGAACAGCATCCGGTACGACCGGTCGGCCAGGATCCGGAGGTCGTCGCGCACCTGGCATCACCTCCGGTCGGCCGGTCGAACGGGTCGCGTGCTGGCACCGGCGGCGTCGCAGCCGTGCCCATCATGTGGCAGGGAAACGGCTTGCCCAACCCCTAGGACTCGGAAGCGATGTCGTGAATTGTGAGGTCAAACCCCTATAACCGCCCCGTTCGCTGACCGTTCGGTCAGTCAGCTGGTAAAGATCGATGATCGGCACCCGCATCGGTGCGGCGCACGCATCCGGCTGAGGCCCCGGAGCGCGGACCGGATCACCGACGGACAACGGAGGACCAGTGGGACGGCAGGAGCATCCGGTCGCGAGTGACGTCACGCAACGCGTGGCGCGGCTGTCCAGTTCGGCGCGGGCACTGCTCGACGAGCGGCTGCGCGCCGGCCGCTCCGATCCGGCGCCCGGCACCGCCGCCATCCCCCGCCTGGACGCCGCCGAGGCACCCCTGTCCTTCGCCCAGGAGCGGCTCTGGTTCATCGAGCGCCTGGAGGACGACGCCGTCCACCACAACGACGCCACGCTGCTGATCCTGACCGGCTCGCTGGACCAGGTCGCGCTGCGGCGCGGCATCGAGGAGGTCGTCCGCCGCCACGAGATCCTCCGTACCGCCTTCCGCCAGCTCGGCGAGCGGGTCGTGCAGGCCGTCACGCCGCCCGCCCCGCTGACCCTCGACGTGGTCGACCTGCCCGGCGCCACCGCGCGCCCCGACGACGCGGTCCTGCGGGCCGCCGTCGAGCGGGAGATGCGGGTCCCACTCGACCTGGCCGCGGGCCAGACCATCCGGGCGGTGCTCTACCGGATCGCGCCGGACGTGCACGTCCTCGGGGTCACGGTGCACCACCTCGTCTGCGACCTGTGGTCGTTCACCATCTTCTGCCGCGAGCTGGCCGCCACGTACGCCGCGTTCGCCTCGGGCACCGCGGCGCCGGACCTGCCCGAGCTGCCGATCCAGTACGCCGACTACGCCGCCTGGCAGCGCACCGCGGTCGGCGAGGAGCGGATGGCGGCGCACCTGCGCGAGCGGGTCGACGAACTCGCCGGCGTGCCACCCCTGCTCACCCTGCCCACCCGGGGCCCGCGACCGGCGGTCCAGCAGTTCGTCGGCGCGTCCGAGTGGTTCCGGATCGGCGTCGCCGACGCGGACCGGATCCGCTCCCTCGGGCAGAGCCAGGGCGCGACCATGTTCATGACCCTGCTCGCCGCCTTCACCGTGCTGCTCGCCAGGCACAGCGGCCAGCGGGACATGGTCGTCGCCAGCCCCATCGCCACCCGCGAGCAGGACGAGCTGGAGCACCTGATCGGCTGCTTCCTCAACATGATCGTGGTGCGGGCCGACCTGTCCGGCGACCCGACCTTCACCGAGCTGCTGGCCCGGGTCAAGGCGGCCTCCCTGGACGCGTTCCGGCACCGCGACGTGCCGTTCGAACGTCTCGTCGCCGCGGTGCAGCCGGAGCGCAGCCGCAGCCACCAGCCGCTCGCGCAGGTCGCCTTCGTGCTGCAGAACGTGCCCACCAGCCGGCTGGACCTGCCGCAGCTGCGGGTCGACGTGCACCAGATGGAGACCGGCCGCTCCCGGATGGACCTGTCGATGAGGATCACCGAGACGGCCGACGGGCTGGTCGGCGAGATCGAGTACGACACCGGCCTCTTCACCGGCGAGGCGATCCGCGCCCTGGCCCGGCAGTTCGAGCTGCTGCTCGTCGAGGCGGCGCGGCGGCCCGACACGTGCGTGTGGCGGCT
This sequence comes from Micromonospora sp. URMC 107, assembly GCF_051386315.1. NCBI lineage: Bacteria > Bacillati > Actinomycetota > Actinomycetes > Micromonosporales > Micromonosporaceae > Micromonospora > Micromonospora sp. URMC 107. The sequence continues at coordinate 21,484 of NZ_JBPQTK010000022.1, read as the reverse complement.
GCCGCTGCTCGACGACGCGCAGCGCCACCGGATCCTGCACGAGTGGAACGACACCGCCGTCGACCTCGGCCCCGAGGCGCTCGTCCACCGCCTGGTCGAGGCGCAGGCGCGACGTACCCCGGACGCGGTGGCGGTCGTCGAGGGCAACGTCCGCACGACGTACCGCGAACTCGACGAGCGGGCCAACCGCCTGGCGCACCACCTGCGCGACCTCGGTGTCGGCGTGGAGGACCCGGTGGCGGTGTGCCTGCCGCGCTGCACCGCCGAGGTGGTGGCGATCCTGGCGGTGCTCAAGGCCGGCGGTTATCACCTGCCGGTCAACCCGCGCGACCCGCAGGCCCGCCGCGACGCGCTGCTCGGGCAGGTCCGCCCGGCGGTCGCGATCTCCGCCGGGGACCTGTGCGACGAGGTGTGGAGCCCCGGCCGGCGGATCATCGACCTGGACGGGGAGGCGTCGCTGACCGCCACCTGCCCCGCCACCGACCCCGCCGTGCCGCTGCACCCGGACAACCTCGCCTACACGCTGTTCACCTCCGGCTCCACCGGACAGCCCAAGGGCGTCCAGGTCACCCACCGCGGGTTCACCAACCGGATGCTGTGGGCGCAGCGCAACTTCCCGCTCGGCCAGGACGACCGGGTGCTGCGCAAGGCGGCCTGCACCTTCGACGTCTCGCTGGACGAGCTGTTCCGGGCCCTGTTCAACGGCGCGGCCAGCGTGCTGATGCCCGAGACGGCGACCTTCGACCCGCGCCGGCTGGCGGGGGTGATCGCCCGGCACGGGGTGACCGACGCCGACTTCGCGCCGACCGCCCTGCGCGAGGTGCTGCTCACCGCCGACGCCGCGGACCTGACGTCGCTGCGGCGGATCGTCTCGGGCGTGGAGGAACTCACCCCCGAGACGCAACGGCTGGTCTTCGACCGGCTCGACGTCACCATGTTCAACCTGTATGGCCCGACCGAGGTGTCGGTGTCCTGCACCGCCTGGCCGTGCGACCCCGACGACGAGCGTCCCTTCGTCCCGATCGGCCGCCCGATGGCCAACGTCCGGGTGTACGTGCTCGACGAGGCGATGGAGCCCGTACCGCCGGGCGTGGCGGGGGAGGTTTACGTCGGCGGCGCCGGGCTGGCCCGGGGCTACCTCGACAACTCCGCCCTGACCGCGGAACGGTTCCTGCCCGACCCGTTCGCCGGCACGCCCGGCGCCCGCGTCTACCGCACCGGCGACCTGGCCCGGTTCGGGCCGGACGGCGTCCTGGAGTTCCTCGGCCGGGGCGACGGGCAGCTCAACCTGCGCGGCTACCGCATCGAGCCGGGCGAGGTGGAGTCCGCGCTGCGCCGCCACCCGGCGGTCCGCGAGGCCGCCGTCGTCGTGCGCCGGGACCCGCCCGGCAGGGACGCCCGGCTGGTCGGCTACGTCGTCGGCGACGACCTGCCGGGCACCGCGGACCTGCGCACGCACCTGCGCCGGCGGCTGCCGGACTACCTGGTTCCGGCCGCCTTCGTCAGGCTGCCCCGCCTGCCGCTGACCAACCACGGGAAGCTCGACGTCGCGGCGCTGCCGCCACCGGGCCAGGACGAGCCCGGCGCCGCCGGCACCGACGGCCCGCGCGACGAGCGTGAGCGGGTGCTCCTGGACATCTGGTGCGACGTGCTCGGCCGCGAGGGCATCGGCATCCACGACGACTTCTTCGACCTTGGCGGCGACTCCCTCACGGCCACCCGGATCGTGGCCCTGGCCGGCGCGAAGCTGGGGGCGGACGTCGAGGTGGCGGTCATCTTCGACGCGCCGACGGTCGCCGAGTTGGCCGCCCGGCTCGCGCCCGGGCAGCCGTGACATCCGGTCCGACCCCTGTGCAGCGAGTGGAGAGCCTGATGACCGACCACACCGGCGCGTTGACCCACGAGGCGACGGACGTCGTCAACCTGGGCGCCGCCCTGTCCCACCAGGCGCGGGTCCAGCCCGACAGTCCCGCCCTGCACCTGGTGGCCGAGGACGGCTCGGCCGACACGGTGGACTACGCGACGCTCGACGCCCGGGCCCGCCGGGTCGGCGCGGCCCTGGCCGGGCACTGCCGTCCCGGGGACCGGGTGCTGATGCTCGTCGGGGCGGGCGTCGACTTCCTCGCCGGCTTCTTCGGCTGCCTCTACGCCGGCACCGTGCCGGTGCCGCTGGCCGCGCGGCTCAACCGGGCCAGCGCCCCGGTCGTCGGGCGCATCCTCGACGACGCGCAGGCCACCGCCGTGCTGGCGGCCCGCGCGGTCACCAGCGCGGTCGACCTGGGCACGCTCATGCCCGGTCGCCGGCTGCCGGTCCTGGAGATCGAGTCCCTCGACGCCGCCCCCACCGGCTGGCAGCCGGCGGTGGCCGAGGGCGGGCTGGCGTTCCTCCAGTACACCTCGGGCACCACCAGCACCCCCAAGGGCGTGATGGTCAGCCACGCGAACCTGCTGGAGAACCTGCGGGCCATCCGCCGCTCCTTCGGCTTCGAGGACGCGACGGTGATGGCTTCCTGGCTGCCGCCGCACCACGACATGGGCCTGATCGGCACCCTGCTCACCCCCGTCTACCTCGGGGTGCCGACGGTGCTGATGGACCCGGCGACGTTCATCCGCACGCCGGTGCGCTGGCTCCAGGCGATCAGCCGGTACCGGGCCACCATCAGCGGCGGCCCCAACTTCGCCTACGACCTGTGCGTGCGCAAGGTCGCCGAGGCCGACCGCGCCGCCCTGGACCTCAGCTCCTGGCGGGTGGCCTTCAACGGCGCCGAGCCGGTACGCGCGGCGACCCTGCGCGCCTTCGCCGCGGCGTTCGCCCCGCACGGGTTCGACGAGCGGGCCTTCCTGCCCTGCTACGGCCTGGCCGAGGCGACGCTGCTGGTCGCCGGGCGGGCCCGCCCGCAGCGGCCCGTCGTGACCACGGTGGCCGACCCGGAACCCGGGCGCCCCGGCACGGAGGTGGTCGGCTGCGAGATCCTGCCCGAGGCGGAGGTCCGGATCGTCGACCCGGCCGGCCACCCCGTCCCCGACGGCACCGCCGGCGAGATCTGGGTCCGCGGTGGCAGCGTCGTCGACGGCTACTGGAACCGGCCGGAGGAGTCCGCGCGGACCCTGCGCGCCACCCTCGGCGGCGACCCCGCCGACGGCCCCTACCTGCGCACCGGCGACCTCGGCTTCCGCCAGGAGGGTCACCTGTACGTGCGTGGCCGGATCAAGGAGACGGTGGTCGTCCGCGGCCAGAACCACTACCCGGACGACATCGAGCAGACCGTCCGCGCCGCCTGCCCCCGCCTGGGCGGGCGGATCGCCGCGTTCGCCGTGGACGTCGCCGACGACGGCCACGGCGTCGGCGAGGCCGTGGTCCTGTGGTACGAGACCCGCTCCGAGAAGGCCGCGGACGAGGCGACGGCGATCGCCGAGGCGGCCCGCCGGGCCGTGGTGACCGTCCACGGCCTCGACCTGCACCGGGTGCTCGCCGTGCCGCCCGGCACCATCCCAGTCACCACCAGCGGCAAGACCCGGCGCGGCGACTGCGCGCGGGCGTACGCCGCGGGCAGCGCGACGATCGTCGCCGACGACCCCCTGCGCCCGGCGCGTCCCGCCCCGGCCGCCGCGCCGGCGCAGGCGCGGCGGCTGCGCGCCCTGGCCGGCGGGCTGCTCGACGTCGACCCCCAGCGGATCGACCCGGACCGTTCCCTGCCGGAGCTCGGGTTCGACTCGCTGCGGGCCGTGGAGCTGCAACACCTGATCGAGGGGGAGTGGGGCGTCCGCCCGGCCCTGACCGACCTGCTGGGCGACAGCACGGTGGCCGAACTGGCCGCCGCGCTGCCGTCCGCGCCCGCCCCGGCCGACCCGCCGGCCGCCCCGGCCGCCGCCGACCGGCCCTACCCGCTGTCGTACGGCCAGCGCGCGATCTGGTTCCAGGGCGCCCTCGCCGAGGACCCGGCCAACCTCAACCTGGGCCGGGCGGTGACCGTCGACGGCGAGCTGGACACCGCCGCGCTGGCCCGCGCCGTCCGCGACCTCGGCGTCCGGCACCCGGCCCTGCTCACCCGGTACGACGACGCCGGCGCCGAGGTGACCCAGCGGGTGGCCGACGACGCCGAGGTCACGCTGGAGGTGCGCGACGCCGCGGACTGGCCGGCGGGCCGCCTCGACGAGGAGATCGAGGCGGAGCTCGGGGTCGGCTTCGACGGCCCGCCCCTGCTGCGCGCCCTGCTGTTCCGGCACGCGGCGGAGCGCCACACGCTGCTGCTCTGCACCCACCACAGCGTCATGGACGTGTGGTCGCTGGCGGTGCTGGTCGAGGACCTGGCGACCGGCTACGGCCGGCACGCCGCCGGGGACGACGCGGCGCCGCCCGCGCCCACCGCCCACCCGGCCGAGTTCGTCGCCTGGCAGCGCTCCTTCCTGGACGGTCCCGCCGGCCGGGAGCTGACCGCGACGTGCCAGGCCCAGGTCGCCGACCTCGTGCCGTTGGACCTGCCGACCGACCGGCCCCGCCCGTCGGTGCGCACGTTCCGGGGCGCCGCCCACGCCTTCCGGCTCGATGCCGAGCTGTGCGCCGGCATCGACGCGCTCGCCGCCTCGCACGGGGTCAGCCGCACCGCCGTGCTCTTCGCCGGCTACGCGGCGGTGCTGTCGCGCTACGCCGGCCAGGCGACGTTCCCGCTCGGGTTCGTGCACGCCGGCCGGGTCCGCGGCCGCTTCGCCGACCTGGTCAGCTACCTGGTCAACCCGCTGCCGGTGCCGGTGGACCTGTCCGCCGACCCGGAGTTCGGCGCCCTGGCCCGGGCGGCGCACGACGCGGTACTGGCCGCCTCCGACCGCGCCGAGGTGCCGTTCGGGCGGATCGTCGAAGGGCTCGGGCAGGCCGCCGACGCCAGCCGCGGCACGCTGATCAGCGCGGCGTTCGCCTACCAGCACGGGCGCGGCACCGACCGGCTCGGGCTCACGCCGATGGTGCTCAACCACGAGGGGGCGCTGGGGGACTGGGCCGGGCTGCGGGTGCGCAGCCGGCCGGTGCGGCAGCGGGCCACCTACTACGACCTCTCCCTCTACCTGGGCGAGCACGGCGGCGAGCTGCTGGGCACCTTCGACTACAGCACCGACCTGTTCGACGCCGACACCATGGGCGTGCTGGCGGAGGCGCTGACCGCGCTGCTGTCCGCGGCCGTCGCGGCGCCGGCGACCCCGGTCGGCGCACTGCCCCTGCTCGGCGCCGAGCGGCACCGGCAGGTGCTCGTGGAGTGGAACGACACCACGGCCGACTACGACACCGACCGGTGCGTGCCGGAGATCGTCGCCGAGCAGGCCCGGCGCACCCCGGACGCGCCGGCCGCGATCGACGACATTGCCCGGCTCAGCTACGCCGAGCTCAACGCGGCGGCGAACCGGCTGGCCCACCGGCTGATCGGGCGGGGCGCCGGCCGGGGCACCCGCGTCGGCCTGCTGGTGCCGCGCTCCACCGTCAGCCTCACCGCCGTGCTGGCGATCCTCAAGACCGGCGCCGCCTACGTGCCGCTCGACCCGTCGTACCCGGTGGAGCGGCTGCGGTTCATGCTCGCCGACTCCGGGGCCCGGCTGCTGGTCGCCGCCCCCGACGCGGCCGTCGACCTCCCGGACGTCGAGGTGGTCGACCCGGCCGACCCGACGCTCGCGGCCGAGGACGACCACGACCCGCGGCCGACGGCCCACCCCGACGACGTGGCCTACGTCGTCTACACCTCCGGGTCCACCGGCACCCCGCAGGGCGTCCTCGGCCTGCACCGGGGCATCGTCAACCGGCAACGGTGGATCATGGACCGCTTCCCGATGGGGCCGGACGAGGTGGGCAGCCACAAGACCTCGCTGAGCTTCTTCGACTCCGGCGGCGAGATGTTCCTGCCGCTCTTCGCCGGCGCTCCGGTCGTCGTGGTGCCCGAGGACGTCGGACGCGACCCGGTCCGCCTGGTCGACCTGCTCGGCCGGCACCGGGTCACCCGCCTGGTGGCCGTACCGTCGCTGCTGCGGGCCATCCTCGACGGCGTCGACGACGCCGGGGAACGGCTGTCGGCGCTGCGCTACTGCCACTCCAGCGGGGAGGCGCTCACCCCGGACCTGGCCGGGCGGTGGCTGGCGGCCCTGCCCGGCTGCGTCCTGGTCGACCTCTACGGCTCGTCGGAGATCTCCGCCGACGTGACCCTGGACGTGGTCACCGGACCGGAGCGGGTCGGCAGCGTCGGGCGGCCCATCGGCAACACCCGGATCTACGTGCTCGACGAGGCCATGCGGCCGGTGCCGCCCCGCTTCGCCGGCGAGGTGTACGTCGGCGGGGCCGGCCTGGCCCGCGGCTACCTCGACCAGCCGGCGTTGACCGCGGCGCGGTTCCTTCCCGACCCGTACGGGGACGGTGGGCGGCTGTTCCGCACCGGCGACCGGGGCCGGTGGAGCCACGACGGCCGGCTGGAGTTCCTGGGCCGGGCCGACCACCAGGTGAAGGTCCGCGGGTTCCGGATCGAGCTGGGCGAGATCGAGGCGACGCTGCGGGCCCACCCCGGGGTCGCCGCCGCCGTGGCCGCGCTCGCCGAGGCTCCCGGCGGCGGGGAACAGCGGATCGTCGCGGCGGTCGTGCCCCGCGGCCGGGGCGGCTCGTCCGCGCCCACGCCGGCGGGGTCCGACCCGGGCGGGGCGCCCGCCACCACCCGGGTCTCCGACTGGCGGCTGCTCTACGACCGGATGTACACCGACGCCGGCCCCGCCGAGGAGGCCCAGCAGGCGATCTGGACCAGCAGCTACACGGGTGCGCCGTTCACCGACGTCGAGATGGGCGAGTGGATCGACCAGGCGGTCCGGCGGATCCGGGACCTGCGTCCCCGCCGGCTGCTGGAGCTGGGCTGCGGCACGGGCAACCTGACCCTGGCGCTGGCGCCGGAGTGCGAGGCGTACGTCGGCACGGACTTCTCCGCCGCCGGCCTCAAGGTGCTCGAACAGCGGCTCGACGCCGAGGGGGTGGACCGGGACACGGTCACGCTGCTGCTGCGCGAGGCCGACGACCTCAGCGGCATCGAGGCCGGCAGCTTCGACACCGTGGTGCTGCACTCGGTGACCCAGTACTTCCCGAACCACGACTACCTGCGCGGGGTGCTGCGCGCGGCGGTCACCGCGGCCTCGCCGGGCGGGCGGATCTACCTCGGCGACGTGCGCGACCTGGACCTGCTGGAGGTGTTCCACGCCTCGGTGGAGCTGGGCGCCGAGCCGGAACCGGGCCTGACCGTCGCCGAGCTGCGCCGCCGCGTCGCCGCCCGGGTGCTCGCCGACGACGAGCTGGTGCTGGCCCCCGACCTGTTCCTCACCGCGCCGGACTGGCTGCCGGGGGTGACCGGGGTGGAGCTGCACCTCAAGCGCGGCCGGCAGGCCAACGAGCTGAGCGCGTTCCGCTACGACGTCGTCCTGCACGTGGGCACCGCCCCCGACCTCTGCGCCGCCGAGCCGGTCGAGCCGCTGCGGCTGGACTGGGCACGCGACGGACTGGACGTCGCCCGGCTGCGGACCCTGCTGCGCGGCAACCGCAACCGGCCGGTGGAGGTGCGCGACGTGCCGAACGCGCGGCTGGTCACGGTCGCCGGCCCCGTACGCCGGCTGGCCGGCCTCGCCGACTCCGACCTTGTGACGCGCCCGGTGGACGAGCTGCCGCCCGGGGTCGACCCGGAGGACTGCTGGAGCATCGGCGAGGCGCTGGGCCGGCGGACCGCCGTGGTGCCGTCGACCGCACGCGAGGAGTACACGATGGACCTGCGGTTCTGGCCGGCGGCCCGACCGGACGACGCGGTCGGCTGGACCCCGCCCCGGGTGCGGCGCGCCGACTGGCCGGAGCTGGCCAACGACCCGCTGGGCGCCACCGCGCGGCGGGACCTGCTGCACGACCTGCGCACCCACCTGCGGCAGCGGCTGCCGGAGTTCATGGTGCCGCTGCTGCACCTCGTCGACGAGCTGCCCACCACGGCGACGGGCAAGGTGAGCCGACGCGCCGTCGCGGCCGACGCCACCGAGGCGATGGCCCGGCTCGGCGTGGGCGCGACGGCCCGGCCGCTCGCGGCGGCGGCCGGCGGGCTCCAGGCCCAGGTCACCGAGATCTGGCTGGACGTCCTCGGCGTCGGCGCCGTCGGGCTCGACGACAACTTCTTCGACGTGGGCGGCAACTCCCTGAGCCTGGTCCAGGTGCACATCCGACTCCAGGAACTCCTCGGCCGGCAGTTCCCGCTGGTCGACCTCTACGAGCACACCACCGTGCGCAAGCTCGCCGAGCACCTCGGTGAGCCCGCGCGCCCGGCGGCGGAACCGCCCGTCGACCCGGGGCCCGACCGCACCGAGCAGGTGGCGAACCGCCGCCGGCTGATGCGCCAGCGTATCCAGGAAGTGGGAAGCCGATGAGCAGCGAGATGGACATCGCCGTCGTGGGGATGAGCGGACGGTTCCCGGGCGCGGCGGACGTCGCCGAGTTCTGGGAGCTGCTCCGCTCCGGCGTCGACGCCGGCCGCCAGCTGACCGCCGCCGAGCTGGACGCCGTCCCGGCCGCGGAACGCACCGACCCGGCGTACGTGCCGGTGTGGTCCGGGATCGAGGGCGCCGACCGGTTCGACGCGCAGTTCTTCGGCTACTCGCCGACGGACGCGACGCTCATCGACCCGCAGCACCGGATCCTGCTGGAGTGCGCCTGGGAGGCGCTGGAGGACGCCGGCTACGACAGCCGCCGCTTCCCCGGCGACATCGCCGTGTACGCGGGGTGCGGCCTGAACCAGTACCTGCTCTACCACCTGCTGCCCCAGCAGGAGCTGGTCGACTCCGCTGGCCGCCTGGGCATGGCCGTCGCCAGCGACAAGGACAACCTGGCCACCCGCATCTCGTACAAGCTCGACCTGACCGGGCCCAGCATGACGGTGCAGACCAACTGCTCCTCGGCGCTGGTCGGGCTGCACCACGCGATCAGCAGCCTGCTCGACTACCAGTGCGACATGGCGATCGTGGGCGCGGTCAGCGTCAAGAACCCGGTGCCCCGCGGCTACCGGCACGAGGCCGACGGCATCAACTCGCCCGACGGCCGCTGCCGCGCCTTCGACGCCGAGGCCGCCGGCTACCACCTGGGCGACGGCGCCGGCGTGGTGGTGCTGCGCCGCCGCGAGGACGCCGAGGACGCCGGCGACCGGATCTACGCCCTGGTGAAGGGCTCGGCGGTGAACAACGACGGCGCCGGCAAGGTGAGCTTCGTGGCGCCCGGCCGGTCGGGCCAGGTGCGGGTGATCCGCCGGGCGCTGCGGGTCGCCGACGTCGAGCCGAGCTCCATCCAGTACGTCGAGGCCAACGGCAGCGGCACCCTGATGGGTGACTCGATCGAGGTGTCCGCCCTGGAGGAGGCGTACGGCGCCGCCAGCGGCCCGGGCGCCGGGTGGGCGATCGGCTCGGTCAAGCCGAACGTCGGCAACCTCGACACCGCCTCCGGCGTGACCTCGCTGATCAAGGCGGTCCTCGCCATCCACCACGGCGAGCTGCCGCCGTCGATCCACTACCGCAAGCCCAACCCGCAGACCTCCCTCGACCGGGGGCCGTTCCGCGTCAACGACATGCTGCGCGACTGGCCCGAGGTGTCCGGGCCGCGCCGGGCGGCGGTCAGCTCGTTCGGTGTCGGCGGCACGAACGCGCACGTCATCCTCGAAGAGGCGCCGCCGCCCGCGCCGCCGGGGCCGAACCCGCCGGCCGTGCTGCTCACCGTCTCCGCGGCCGGCGCCGAGGCGCTGACCGCCGCCGCCGGCCGGCTCGCCGCGCACATCGGGCGCCACCCCGAGCAGGCCCTCGCCGACGTCGCCTACACCAGCCAGGTCGGCCGCCGGGCGTTGCGCCACCGGGCCTTCGTGGTGGCCGCCGATCCCGACGAGGCGGTGCGCGCGCTCTCCGCCGTCGGCGCGGGGGAGGCGTCGCCGGAGGCCGCCACGGTGGCGTACGCGTTCCCCGCCACCTGCCCCGACCTGGCCCCGCTCCGCGACACGCTGCCCCGGCTGCGGGCGGAGTTCGACCGGGTGGCCGGTGAGCTGGGCGTCGACCCGGGCGCGGCGGGGTCCGACGCCGCCACCGTCACCGGGCAGCTCGCGCTCGCCCGGCTGCTGGCCGCCTGCGGCGTGTCCCCGGTCGCCGCCCACGGCGAGGGCCCGGGCGCCGTGACCGCCGCCGTCGTCGACGGCCGTTGGACGGCGGCGGAGGCCGGGCGCGCGCTGCGCGCCGGCACCCGCCCGCCCGCGCCGGCCGCAGCGCCGGCCGAGGCCGACCTGACCCTGGTCGTCGGCCCGGCCGAGGCGTCGGCGTCCGCCCTGCTCGACGAGGCCGGCAGCCTCCGTGCGCTGCTCGGCGCCCTCGGCGAGCTGTGGCGCCGGGGCGTCGAGGTGGACTGGGCGGCCCTGCACGAGGGCGCGTCGCGGCGTCGCGTCGGCCTGCCGACGTACCCGTTCCAGCGCTCGCGGCACTGGGTCGACCCGGTGGCCGTGGCGCCCGTGACCGGCCCGACGCCGGCCGCCCCGGCCGCCGACGCCCCGCCGGCCACCGGCTCGGTCCTGGAGGAGGCGGTGGCCGCCGTGTGGCGACGCCGGCTCGGGGTGGACCGGATCGGGCCGCACGACTCGCTGCTGATGCTCGGCGCGGACTCGCTCAGCGCCGCCCGGACGCTGCGGGACCTCGCGCAGGCCTTCCACGTCGAGCTGCAACTCGGCGTGTTCCTGCAGACCCCCACCGTCGCCGCGCTCGCCGAGGTGATCGACGGCAAGCTGCGCGAGGCGCAGGAGATCCGGGCCGCGCTCGCCGCGGTCACCGAAGAGGGAGCGTGAGGCCGTGCCCGACGTCAGCTTCATCACCGTGGTGCCCCGGGTCCGGGACCTGACCGCGTACGCGGACACGGCGATGTCCGTCATCCGCCGCACCGACGCGGCCGACCTCGACGGGGTGCTCATCTTCACCGGCAGCGGCGCGGTGCTGGACCCCTGGGTCCTGGCGACCGCCGCGGCGGCCGGCACCACCCGGCTCAGCCCGCTGGTGGCGGTGAACCCCGTCTACCAGCACCCGTTCACCGCGGCCCGGATGGTCGCCTCGCTCGGCCTGCTCTACCAGCGGCGCATCGACCTCAACCTGATCACCGGCACCGCCGTGAGCGACCTGGACGCGCTCGGCGACCGGCTGGACCACGACGACCGGTACGCGCGCCTCGCCGAGTACGTCGAGATCATGATGGGGGTGCTGGGCAGCCGCCGCCCGTTCAGCTTCGACGGGCGGTTCTACCAGGTGTCCCGGTTGCAGCTCACGCCCGGGCTGCCCGCGCACCTGCTGCCCCGGCTGTTCGTCGCGGGACAGTCCCCGGCGGCCCGGGAGGTGGCCGGGCGGGTGGGCGCCACCAGCATCCAGATGCTGACGGCGGCCCGGCCCGACGCCGACGCGGCGCCCCCCGGCGCGCTGAACTTCGGGCTGCTGACCCGGGCGACGGCCCAGGAGACCGAGCGGGCCGCCGAGGCCCGCTTCCCGGAGGACCCGGACGGCGCGAAGATCACCGCGGTCACCATGGCCAACACCGACTCGGTCTGGAAGCGGCGGCTCTTCGCCGAGGCGGAGGCCGGCCACGGCGGCGTGACCGTCGACCCGGCGTACCGGCTCGCGCCGTTCCGCTCCGGGCAGGCGGACGGGCCGTACCTGGTGGCCGACCACGCCGGCGCCGTCGACCGGCTGCTGGCCATGATCCGCTCCGGGGTGCACACCTTCGTGCTGGACACCCCCGCCGACGACGAAGACTTCCACCACCTCGCACAGGTCGTCCGGACCGTCCGTGACCGACTGCGGGTAGACCCGACCGGGGGAGAGCGATGAACCAGCCTTTCGCCAGCCACGACCTCGTCCACGCCCGGCCCAACCTGGCGCTGGAGCCGCTGATCCACCGGTACTACGCCTGGCTGAACCTGGTCTCGCCGGTGCCGGCGGCGATGAACTTCGCCAAGCTGCACGTGCCGCTGCTGCGCTCCTTCCTCGACGCGCCGGCGCTGCACCGCCGCTCGGCCCGCGACCCGAAGCTGCGCGGCGGCATGTTCGTCGACCTCGAGGACGACCAGCTCGACGGGGTGTCCGACCTGGCGACCCGGCTCGCCGAAGGGCCGATGCCGGAGCTCTCGGCGGCGATGGACGAGCTGACGGTCAACCTGGAGAAGCTCGCCGACGGGTTCGACCTGACGCCCCGCTACGGCGAGATCCCGCCGGCGCTGCGCGGCTACGTCGAGCTGGTCTACGACCTCAACGACCACGCCCGGATCCGGCTCGCGGAGCGGATGCTCTACCGCTCGCGCCACTTCGACGAGACCGCCCACTCGGTGGACCTGTCGCTGGCCACCGGCGACGAGCGGCCCTTCGCGATGACCACCCCCCGGTTTGCCGGCAACGGGCACGTGCAGGCCACCATGCCGCTGCGGGACCCCCGCATCGACCTGCTCTTCTCCACCATGACCACGGCCCGGCCCTTCGGCGAGCTGCGGGAGGCGTTCGACGTCTCCGACGCCCACCTGGCCACCTTCAGCGGGTTGTTCTCGGCCGAGCCGGGCGGGAGCCCGGACCGCAACCTGGACGGACCGGGGCTGCGGGTGCGCTACTTCGGGCACGCCTGCGTGGTGGTGCAGTCCGGCCCGGTCACCGTGATGACCGACCCGTTCCTGTCCGACGCCCTGGGCGACGGCGACCGGTACGCGTACGCCGACCTGCCCGACGTCATCGACTACGTGCTGATCACGCACGGGCACCAGGACCACCTCGAACTGGCCACCCTGCTGAAGCTGCGGCACCGCATCGGCACGGTGGTCGTGCCGAAGACCGCCGCCGGGGCGTTGCAGGACCCGTCGTTGCGGCTGTGCCTGGAGGCGCTCGGCTTCCCCAACGTCATCGACGTGGAGCCGGGCGAGACCATCGAGCTGCCCGACGGCCAGATCGTGGTCTGCCCGTTCGTCGGCGAGCACTGCGACCTCGACATCGCCGCGAAGGTGACGTACTCGGTGCGTACCGGCGGGAAGAACCTCTACTTCGGCGCGGACAACCGCTGCGTGGACCCGGCGCTGTTCGGCCACATCCACGACATGATCGGCGACGTCGACATGGCGTTCCTCGGCATGGAGTGCGACGGCGCCCCGCTGTCCTGGATGTACGGCCCGCTCTTCTCCCGCCGGATCGACCAGAAGATGAGCCGCAGCCGCAAGCTCAACGGCTCCGACGCCGTCGAGGCGATGGGCATCGTGCGGCGGCTGCGGGCCCGGCAGGCGTACGTGTACGCGATGGGCCGGGAGCCCTGGCTGGTGTTCGTCATGGCGACGAACTACACCGACGAGTCGTACCAGCTCAAGCAGATGGCGGAGTTCTTCCAACGCTGCGCCGACGTCGGGGTGCCGGCGCGGGAGCTCTACGGACGGGCCGACCTGGCATGAGCCGCGGCTGGACCTGTCACTCCCGGTACGTGGCGACGCGCGACGGCACCCGGCTGGCCGCGTACGTCTTCCGGCCGGTCGGCCAGCGCGACCCCGCGCCGGTCGTCTGGGCCCACGACCGCTACCACCAGGTGTCGCCGCGCCCGGGCCGGGACGACTTCCTGGCCGTGGTGCGGGCCGAGCTGGCCGACGTCGACCTCACCGACATCGAGGACCTCGGGGTGGCCGAGGTGGCCCCCGGGGAGGTGACGCTGCGGGCCTTCCCGGTCGCGCAGCGCCTGCTGGCCCGGGGCTACGTCGTGGTGGTGGTGGACAGCCGGGGCAGCGGCGCGTCGTTCGGCACCAGCGACGGTCCGTTCGGCACGGCCGAGGCGACCGACACGTACGACGTCACCGAGTGGATCGCCGCCCAGCCCTGGTGCGACGGCCGGGTCGGCATGTTCGGCCGCTCCTACCTCGGGGTGTCGCAGTACCTGGCGGCGAGCACGGCCCCGCCGCACCTGGTGGCGATCTTCCCGCAGATGGCGCTGTTCGACCTGTACCGCTTCGCCTGGGACGGCGGGGTGTTCCGGGACGACTTCGCCCGCGCCTGGGGCGAGGACGTGCGCGAGCTCGACCTGCGCGGCCCGGTCGCGCCCCTCGACGACGACCCGGACGGTCTCCTGCTGGCCGCCGCCCGCGCCCAGCACGTGGCGAACCGGGACGTCCGGACGATGTTCGCCGGCCTGCCCGGACGCGAGTCGCGGCTGGCCGACACCGGCGAGGCGGCGTACCTGACCCGCAGCCCGTCGGCGCTGCTGGAGGCGATCAACGCCTCCGGGGTCGCCGTCTACCACCTGGGCGGTTGGCACGACGTCTGGGCGCGCGACGCGACCGAGTGGGCCCGCCGGCTGACCGTGCCGCACCGGGTGGTCATCGGCCCCTGGGCGCACACCGGGGGCGTGCTGGGCGGCGCCGGCTACAACCTGGCCGACGAGCACCTGCGCTGGTTCGACCACTGGTTGCGGGGCAGGGACACCGGGATCATGGACGGCCCGGCCGTCCGGTACCACGTACTGGGCGCCGACGCGTGGCGCACCGCCCGGTCCTGGCCGCCACAGCCGGCGACGACCGGCACGTGGCACCTCGGGCCGACCGGCGAGCTGGGGCGGGAACCCCGGGCCGGCGAGGCCCGCCGGTACGAGGTCGACTACACCACCACGTCCGGCAAGACCAGCCGGTGGGCCAGCGGCTACGGCTCGCCCTTCCACCGACCGGACATGACCGACAACGACACCCGGGCGCTGTGCTGGACCTCCCCGCCGCTGAGAGAGGCGGTCGAGCTGGTCGGCGCCCCGGTGCTGCGCCTGGCGGCCAGCGCCAGCGACGGCCCGGCGGACGTCTTCGCCTTCCTGGAGTCGGTCGCCCCCGACGGCACCTCGCTGTACGTCACCGAGGGCTGCGGCCAGCTCCAGGGTGGGCCCGACGACTCCCGCCTGGAGATCGAGCTGCACCCGATCGCGTACCGCTTCGCGGCGGGCGACCGGATCCGGCTGGCGATCACCGGGGCGGACGCCGACAACGCGCTGACCGTGGTGCGGGACGTCGCGCCGGTGCTGACGGTGCGGCACGACGCCGACGCCGCCCCGACGCTGGAGCTGCCCCACGCGGTGGCGCCCGAACGGCGGGACGACGACGCCGGACCCGACGACGTCACGGCCCCGCTCTCGGTCGCGCAGCGGGCGATTTGGCTGGCCGAGCAGGCCGGCACGAGCGGGGCGGCGTACCACCTCGACGCGGCGGTGGAACTGACCGGACCGGTGGACACCGGCGCGTTGCACGCGGCGGTCGACGAGATCGTCCGACGGCACGAGGCGCTGCGGACCACCATCGTCGAGATCGACGAGGAGCCGGTCCAGCGGATCCACCCGGCGGCGCCGCTGACTATCGCGCGGCTGGACCTCACGGACGGGCCCGTGGACGGCTGGGCGAGCGACGAGCGGGTGACCGGTTTCCGGGACCGCCGCTGGGACCTCGGCCGGGAGTGGCCGATCCGGGTCGCGACCGTGCTGCTGCCCGCCGGCCGGACGGCGTTGCTGCTGGTGGTCCACCACGTCGCGGCCGACCCGACCGCGGCGGAGATCTTCTTCGCCGAACTGGCCCGGCTCTACCCCTCCTACGCGCAGGGCGAGCCGGTCCGGTTGCCGGGCGTGCCGGGCCGGTACGCCGACGTGGCCCGCCGACAGCAGGCCGAGCTGGCCGGGCCCGGCACGGCCGACCAGCTCGCCCGGTGGCGGCGGTACCTGGACGGGGCCCCACAGGTGATCACCCTGCCGACGGACCGGCCCCGGCCGCCGGTGCTCGACCACCGGGGCGGATCGGTGCGCTTCACCGTCGACGACGCCCTCGCCGCCCGGCTGGTGGCGGCCGCCGCCGCCGCGCGGACCAGCCCGTTCACCCTGCTGACCGCCGCGTTCGCCCGCACCCTGAGCGCGTACGGCGCGGGCGACGACCTGCTGATCGGCACGCCGAGCCTGCAACGCGACGACCCCGCGACCCGCGATCTGATCGGCTGCCTGGTCAACCTGCTGCCGCTGCGGATCCGGGTCGACCGGGACGCCACCGTGGCCCAGTTCCTGCACGACGTACGCGGCTCCGTGCTGACCGCGCTGGAGCTGCGCCGGGTGCCCTTCGACACGCTGGTCGGCGAGCTGCGCCCGCGCCGCGACCCGGCGGTCTCCGCGCTGGTGCAGGTGTCCGTCCGGTTCGGCCGGGCGGTGCCGGACCGGTTCCGGCTCGGCGAGGTCGAGGCGGTCCGGCTGGAACCGCCGGAGTGGACCTCGGCGAAGTACGACCTGGCGCTGGCCGTCAACCAGGTCGGCGAGGACCGGATGGTGGGCAGCCTCGACTTCCGGCTCGCCCTGTTCGACCGGGCCACCGTCCAGCGGATCCGCGACTCGCTGCTGACCGTGCTCGACCAGCTCGTCTCCGACCAGGAGCGGCGGGTGGGCGAGCTGTCCGTCATGCCCCGGCGGGAGCTGCGCGCCGTGCTCGACGGCTGGAACCCGGCGCGGCTGCCGGACGAGCTGGCCGGGCGCGACGGCCTGCCGTCCGTGGCCCGCTGCTACGTGCTCGACGACCGCGCCCGGCCCGTGCCGGTCAACACCGCCGGCCGGCTCTGGGTCAGCGGCGCCGGCGACGTCGACGACCCGTTCGCCGGGACGCCGGGCGCGCGGATGCGGGACACCGGCGCGACCGTGCGGTGGAGCACGGCGGGCCGGCTGGAACTGGTGCCCGCCGTCACCGTTCCCGGGCAGTCGGCCGCCACCCCGCAGGCCGTCCCGGACGCGGCACAGCCGACCGCCGCGCCGTCCGGCCCGGCGGGCGACGACGACCGCGCCGAGGTGCTCGAGCAGGTCGGGCGGATCTGGGCCGCCCTGCTCCAGGTCGACGCCGTCGATCCCGCCGACGACTTCTTCGACCTGGGTGGCGACTCGCTCTTCGCGATCCGCCTGATCAGCCGCATCCGCAAGGCGTACCAGGTCCGGCTCTCCCTGCAGGACGTCTTCGCCGCGCCGACGCTGGGCGAGCAGGTCGACCTGGTCCGCGAACGGCGGGCGTCGTGACCGGGCCCGTCTTCTACCCCTGGTCCGCCCAGGAGGAGATCGACCCGGTCCGCGTCGCCGGCGGCGCGGGCAGCTGGTTCTGGGACGACCAGGGCAACCGGTGGCTCGACCTGCACGCCCAGATGGGCAATCTGCACCTCGGGCACCAGCACCCGGCCCTCGTCGCGGCGGTGACCGAGCAGGCGGGGCGGATGTGCACGATCGCGCCGTCGTTCGCGGTCGACATCCGCGACGAGGCGGCCCGGGCGATCGTCGACGTGGCACCGGGGGACCTGGAGACGGTCCTGTTCACCACCGGCGGCGCGGAGGCCGTGGAGCACGCGGTGCGGATGGCGCGGGTGGTCACGGGGCGGCCGAAGGTGCTCGCTGCCTACCGGTCCTACCACGGTGCCACGGCGGGGGCGCTGGCGTTGACCGGTGACCCCCGCCGCTGGCCGGTGGACACCGCCAGCGGCGGCGCCGTGCACTTCATGGGCCCGTACCCGTACCGCAGCGAGTTCCACGCCGAGAACGCCGCGCAGGAGGGCGAACGGGCCCTGGAGCACCTGCGCCGGCTCGTCGGGTACGAGGGGCCCGACACCATCGCCGCGATCCTCGTCGAGCCGGTGGTGGGCAGCAACGGCGTGCTGGTCCCGCCGGACGGATACCTGGCCGGCGTCCGCCGGCTCTGCGACGAGTACGGGATCCTGCTGATCGCCGACGAGGTGATGACCGGCTTCGGTCGGTGCGGCCGCTGGTTCGCCGTCGACCTCTGGGGCGTGGTGCCCGACCTGATGACCTTCGCCAAGGGGGTCAACTCCGGCTACGTGCCGGTGGGCGGGGTGCTGCTGTCCCGCGCGGTGGCCGACCACTTCGCGCACCGCCGCTACCCCGGCGGGCTCACCTACTCCGGGCACCCGCTGGCCTGCGCGTCCATCGTGGCGGCGCTGCGCGCGCTGCGGGAGGAGAACCTGGTCGACCGGGCGGCCGCGCTCGGCCGGGACGTGGTGGGCCCGTCGCTGGCGGCGCTGGCCGAGCGCCACCCGGTCGTCGGCGACGTCCGCGGCGTCGGCCTGGCCTGGGCCGTCGAACTGGTCCGGGACCGCGCGACCCGCGAGCCGCTGGCGCCGTACGCGGCCCCGGGGGCGTTGGCGCCGGAGATGGCCGCCGTCCTGGCCGCGTGCAAGCGGCAGGGCGTCTGGCCCCTGGCGGCGGGCAACCGGCTGCACCTGTTCCCTCCGTTGACCATCACGGATGAGGAGCTGACCGCCGGGATCGCCGGGATCGACCGGGCCCTTACCGAGGTGTCCGGGGTGCGAGGAGGAGAACGATGAGCGTGGAACAGACCGAGCCGGCCGACGTCTGCCGGGTCGTGGTCAACGACGAGGAGCAGTACTCGGTCTGGCCGGACGGGCGGGAGATCCCGGCGGGCTGGCGGGAGGAGGGCTTCGTCGGGCCGCGCGCCCGGTGCCTGGAGCACATCGACTCGGTGTGGACGGACATGCGCCCGCTGAGCCTGCGCCGGGCGATGGCGGCCGAGGCGCGGTAGCGGACCGACGGGCCCGGCCGCGCGGGGCGTGACCGCCCGCCGGCCGGCCGTCCCGCGTGTCGCCCGACGGCGCACGCCCCCGCCTCCGGGGGCCGCCGGCTGCCGCCGGGCGGCCCCGTGCGCGCGGCACCCGCCGGGGCGGAGCGCCACCGCTCACCGAGCGTCCAGCGCCCGGGCCAGCCACCCGGCGATCCTCTCCACCGTGGGCCGGCGCAGCAGTGAGTAGTGGTCGCCCTCGTACTCGTGCACGGTGGTCCGGGCGCCGACGTACCGCTCCCAGCGCGGCTGCCAGCGCGGCGACGCGGAGGCCTGGACGACGGTCACCGGCAGCTCCGTGCCCTCCGGCCGGTAGCCGGCGACGGCGGTGACGTGCCGGGCGAAGGTCTCCACCCGGCGACGCACCTCGCGCACCGGCAGCGCCACCGGGGTCACCCCCGCGTCCACCAGCCATCGGCGCAGCAGCATCGTCTGTTCCTCGACCGGCAGCGCGGCGAGCGTCGCGGCCGTCGGCGCCGGGTGCTCCCGACCGAGCGACGCGGCCAGGTCCGCGGCGAACCGGGCCGCCGTCGCGGCATCGTCGGTACCGGCGTCGGCAGAGCGCGTCTGCCCGGGCGCGGTGTCCACGACCACCAGCAGGTCGACGCGACGCCCGGCCCGCACCAGCCGGCGGGACATCTCGTACGCCAGCAGGCCGCCCATCGACCAGCCGCACAGCCGGTACGGGCCGGCCGGCCAGCGGGCGACGACCTGGGCCAGGTACGCCTCGGCGAGCGCGTCGACCGAGTCCGCGGTGGCGTCGGCGCCCGACTCGATGCCGACCAGGTGGTGCCCGGGCAGCAGCCGGGCGAGTTCGGCGTACGCGCCGACCGTGCCGCTGACCGGGTGCGGCAGGACCAGCGGCGGACGGTCGGTCGGCCCGCCGAGGTGCACCAGCGTGCCGGACGCCGTTCCGCCCGGCCGGGTACGCGGCGACGGCGTCGGCTTCGCGGTCGGCGCGTCGGGGATCGGCGCCGGACGCCGCACGGGCAGCGCGTCGACGGTGACCTCCGGGTCGGCGGCGACCGCGCCCAGCAGCGCGGCGAAGTCGTCGGCGACGGCGGCCAGCTCCGCCGGGTCGAACAGCTCGTCGCGCCAGGTCCAGGCCGCCACGAGCCCGCCCGAGTCGTCCGTCAGGACGTCCAGCTGCACGTCGAACTTCGCCGTGCCGGTGTCGACGTCGATCCAGTCGGTGGTCAGGCCGGCGAGCCGGGGCGGGGGCGCCGGGCGGCCCTGCACGCTGAACGCGAACTGCGAGAACGGCATCCGACCCGGCACCCGCGCCGGCCGCACCTCGTCCACGATCCGCTCGAAGGGCACCGCCATGTGGGCGTACGCCCCGAGGGTCAGTTCCCGGACCCGGTCGACCACCTCGGCGAAGGTCGGGTTCCCCGCCAGGTCGCCGCGCAGCACCACGGTGTTGACGAAGTACCCGATCCGGCTCTCGTCGGCCTCGCTCGTCCTGCCCGTCGTCGGCGACAGCACGGCGACGTCGCTGCTGCCGGTACGCAGGGACAACAGCACCAGGTACGCGGCCAGCAGCGTCATGAACGGGGTGGCCCGTCGGGACCGGCCCAGCCGGGTCAGGGCGGTCGTCACGGCCCGGTCGAGCGGGACGTCCAACCGCCGCCCGGCGCTCAGCGCCCCGGACACCCGGTCGCGGACGCCCGGCAGGTCCAGGTCGGGCAGGCCGGCCAGCCGCTCGCGCCAGTAGGCCAGCGCCGCGTCCGGGTCCGCCGCGTCGTCTTCCTCGTCGTCCTCGTCGTCGGGCGTCGGCGGATCGAGGTCCGGCACCGTCCCCGCCCGCAGGGCGTCGTACGCCGTGGCGAGGTGCTCCCAGAAGACGGGGCGGGACCCGCCGTCGAAGACGATGTGGTGCACGGTGACCGCGAGCAGGTGCTCGGAGGCCCCGCACCGGATCAGCACCGCCCGCAGCAGCGGGCCGTCGGCGAGGTCGAACAGCTCGTCGTGGGCCTTCCTCAGTTCCTGCCGCACCCGCTCCTCGCGGGTCACGGCGTCCGTCGTGCCCAGGTCGACGACCGGTAGCGGCACCGGCGCGCAGGGACCGATCCGCACGACCACCTCGTCGTCGACCATCGCGAAGGTGGCCCGGAGCAGGTCGTGCCGGTCCGTGACCGCGGCGAGCGCGCCGCGCAGGGCCGGCAGGTCCAGCTCCCCGGTCATCCGCACCACCGTCAGGATGTGGTACGCGGTGCTGGTCGGCTCCAGCTGTTGCAGGAACCAGAGCTGACGCTGGGCCACGGTGGCGGGGCTGGTCGGCGCGGCGGGCAGCCGCTCGCGCAGCAGCCGTACCAGCAGCTGCCGGTGCTCCCGCGCCGGCCAGCCGGGCGGCGGTCGCAGCAGCGCGGCGACCGGATCGGGCGACGGGCCGCTCATCGCGGTGCTCCTGTCTGGTCGTACGGCTGGTCGGGCCGGGTGGCGGCGGCCAACGCTCGTCGGGCCTGGTCCTCGGTGAGCGCGGCGACAGCCTCGCGCATGCCGGCCACGGTGTCGACCCAGCCGGGCCGGCGCTCGACGCGGCGCAGCTCGTCGGCCAGACCGACGATCGTCGGGTCCCGGAACAGCGCCGCGACCGGCAGCTCGACCTCGAACGCGGCGGCGGCCTGCGCGGTGACCTGCGTGGCCAGCAGGGAGTGCCCGCCGAGGGCGAAGAAGTCGTCGCGGGCTCCGATGCCCACGACGGAGGTGCCCAGCACCGTCGCCCAGATCCCGGCGAGCTGCCGCTGCACGGCGTCGCCGGGCGGCGCGGAGCGGATCGTCGTGGGCTCCGGTGCGGGGAGGGCGTTGCGGTCGATCTTGCCGTTGCGGGTGAGGGGGAGGTGGGGCAG
>NZ_JBPQTK010000021.1:0-64770 GCF_051386315.1 Micromonospora sp. URMC 107 | reverse complement strand
CCATCGCCCGGTAGTAGCGCTCCGCGCCGGCCACCACCTCCGCGTTCTGCCAGGCCGAGCACCGGGAGGACCAGCGGGATGTAGCCGTACCCGCTGCCGAACTGCGACCAGACCGTCTCGTCGGGGAAGAGCTCCGGGTCGGCGAGGCTGAGGGCCCCGACGCCGAGCACCCCGACCAGCTCCACGGCGCAGCACGCCAGGGCGACGCGCCGCCCGGCGGCGCCGGCGCGGGCCAGCCCCACCGCCGCGACGATGTAGATGGCCGCGGCGAGGGCGGAGAGCAGGTACGCCACGGGCGCCTCGTCGAACTTCGTGGCGATCTGCAGGCCGGCGCGGCTCGTCGCGGCGATCGCGAAGAGCAGGTAGACCGCGATCAGCAGCCGTCCCGGGCCGGCGTTGGTCCGCTTCACCTCCGGGGCGCGCACGTCAGCCACCCAGCGCCTCCCAGGTCTGCTGGAGCCGTACGGCGACCACCGGCGTGACCAGGCAGACCGCGCAGACGATCGCCGAGCCCCAGCGCGTCGGCTCCATCCGGGCCAGCACCCAGGCCAGCGGCGGCAGGCAGACCAGCGTCGCCAGGTAGCCGAAGAAGGCCCCCGGCTCGCCCGGCCGCTCGCCGCCGCCGATGGCGACCAGCGCCAGCGCCGCCAGCGCGAGCAGCGCCACCTCCAGCACGGCCAGGCCGACGAACTGCGCCCGGTCCGGCGCGCGATGCCGCAGCGTGGCGACCAGCGCCCAGGCGGCGACGAGGAGCGACAACACGATCGAGGCGGTCGCGAGGAGCCCGTCCACCGGCGAACCCGCCGACGCCGCGCTGGTCATCTGGGCGATCCGGGGTGCGGTTCGGTCACCGGCACAGCCTACTAACCCGCGTAGTACACCCCGCCACCCGCCGCCCCGTCGCTTCACCGGCCGCCCGCCGCCTTCGTCCGCTCGCCGCCCGTGGCCTTCCTCGCCGGCCGCCGGGGGAGCCTTCGTCGGCTCGCTGCCGGTCGCCTCCGTCGGCTCGCTGCCGGTCGCCTTCGTCGGTTCGCCCGCCGGGCGGCTGGCGGCCGTCGGCGTCGTCCGGGCGGGCGCGGGATCGGGCGACTAGCGTGGACCGGGGCCACGGGTGCCGTGGCGGGACGATGAGGTGGGGGTACTCGTGGTGCGGTTCGGGTTGTTCGGCACCGGTCACTGGGCAGCGGAGACGCACGGCGCGGCGCTGGACGCGCACCCGGGGGTCGCGTTCGCCGGCGTGTGGGGCCGGGACCCGCGCAAGGCCGCCGCCCTGGCCGAGCGCTACGGAGTGCCGGTGTTCGACGACGCCGACGCCCTCATCGACGCCTGCGACGCGATCGCCGTGGCCCTTCCCCCCGACGTCCAGGCCGGCATCGCCGTCCGCGCGGCCACCGCCGGCCGGCACCTGCTGCTGGACAAGCCGCTCTCGTTGAGCGTCGCCGACGCCGACCGGGTGGTCGACGCCGCGCAGGCGGCGGGGGTGGCCTCGGTGGTCTTCTTCACCGGCCGCTACCAGCCGGACGTCGCCGCCTTCCTCGCCGCGACGGCCGCCGTCGGCGGATGGCACACCGCCAAGGCGATCCGGTTCGGGTCCATCTTCCAGCCCGGCAACCCCTACGGGGCCTCGCCCTGGCGTCGGGAGCACGGCGCGCTGTGGGACGTCGGCCCGCACGCGCTGTCGATCCTCCTGCCGGTACTCGGCCGGGTCACCCGCGTCGCCGCGATGGACGGGCCGCGCGGGCTCGTCCACCTGCTCCTCACCCACGACGGGGGCGCGACCAGCACGGTGTCGCTGACCCTGGACGCCCCGCAGGAGGCGGTGAGCCGGGAGTTCGTCTTCTACGGCGAGAACGGCGTGGAGACCGTTCCGGCCGGGGAGGGCGACTCGGCGACCGCGTTCGGCGTGGCCATCGACCAACTGCTGGAGGAGATCGGGTCGGGCACCCGGGACCACCGCTGCGACGTGCGCTTCGGCCGCGAGGTCGTCGCCGTGCTCGCCGCCGCCGAGACCGCCCGCGTCGAGGGCCGCACCGTCGACCTGCCGGCCTGAGGCGGAGGAGCACCCCGCCCGGCCGGGAGGGCGCCGCCGAGGCGGAAAAGCGGTCGCCTCGCGGGGCCGGGCGCGGCTAGTGTCGGCCGCATGTCCGCGCACGCTCTGATCGAGGGGGTCGGCACGCCGGCCGCCTTCGGGCCGCTCCTGGTGGCCCGCCCGCGAGTCCGGCGTCCGGCCCTGGCCGGCGCGACCCGCGACTGACCCCGCACCGCACCCGCGGCGCCACCGCCCCGGCATCCCCGGGCACGGCGCCGTCCCCGCCACGCATCCGGGCCCCGTCCCGGGGCTGAGTGCCGCCTGTCGGCGCCACCCCGGTCGCCCACCGCGGCGTGGCGGTTCGCCGTGCGCCGCCGATTCCCGCGTTCCGCGTCCCGCACAGGGCCGTCCGAGTCCCCGACCACTCGGACAGGCCCCGCTCGCGGCTGCCTGTCCGCTCCGTCGCCGCACGGCGACAGACAGGACGACGACCCGTGGCGCCCCGCCGTACCCGAGCAACCGAACGCGACCGGTCCCGTCGCGTACTCTCCCAGAACTTCCTCGCCGACCCGGCCGCGATCGCCCGGATGGTGCACGCCGCCCGCCCCGGGCCCGACCGGCTCCTGCTGGAGGTGGGTGCCGGCCGGGGCCAGCTCACCCGGCCGCTCGCGGCCCGCTGCCGGCACCTGACGGCGTACGAGGTGGACCCGGCCGCCGGAGCCGAGCTGGCCCGGGTCTGCGCGGCCCTGCCGAACGTGACCCACCGGCAGGTCGACTTCCTCACCGTTGCCCCGCCGCCGGAGGAGTTCGACGTGGTCGGCAACATTCCCTGGTCGCTGACCTCGGCCGTGGTGCGCTGGTGCCTGGGCGCGTCCGGCCTGGGCGCGGCCACCCTGCTCACCCAGTTGGAGTACGCCCGCCGGCGCAGTGGCGACTACGGCCGGTGGACCAGGCTGACCGTGCTGACCTGGCCCGAGTTCGGCTGGCGGCTCGCCGGGCGGGTGCCCCGCACCGCGTTCCGCCCGGTGCCGGGGGTGGACGCCGGCATCCTGCGGCTCCAGCGGCGGCCGGAGCCGCTGCTGGCCGCGTCGGCGCTGCCGGCGTACCGCCGGATGGTGGAGATCGGCTTCGACGGGGTCGGCGGCTCGCTCGCGGCCTCGCTGGCCCGGCACCACCCGCGGGCGCGGCTGTCGGCGGCGCTGCGGGCGACCCGGCTCGACCCGGCCACCCCGGTCGGGCACGTCTGGCCCGAGCAGTGGCTGGTGCTGTTCCGGCTGCTGCACGCCCGCTGACGGCGCTGCCGCACGCCCGCTGACCGGCCGCTGCGCGCCCGTTGACGGCGCTGCCGCACGCCCGCTGACGGTCAGGCCAGCGTGTTCAGGGCCTCGCTTAGCTCGGCGGGGGAGTCGAACTCCTCCGCCGGCAGGGCCCGCAGCGTCTGGAGCATCTCCGTGCTGACCCCGTTCTCCTGGCCCCAGCGGACCAGGTCCTCGCGGGAGACCGGGTAGTCGAGCCCGGCCAGGTACTCCTGCAACTGCACGCCGGTGACGGTCATGCCGGCGGGCTACCCGCTCAGCCCGCCGGCACACCGCCCCGCCGATCGACGATCGGCGGTTTGCCCCGGCGGCGCGCCGGGTAGCCGCCGGCATGCTGGTTCAGCGGCTCGGCGCGCCGAGCGACTTCGACCCGTTGCTGGAGCGCGTCCGGGACGCCCGGATCGTGATGATCGGCGAGGCGACGCACGGCAACTACGACTACTACCGCCTGCGCGAACAGCTCACCCGCCGGTTGATCGCCGAGTGTGGGTTCTCGTTCGTCGCCGTGGAGGGGGACTGGCCCGACTGCGACCGGGTGCACCGCTCGGTGACCGCCGCCCCGGGCGGCGCCGTCGAGCCGCGTACCGCGCTGGAGCGCTTCGAGCGCTGGCCGACGTGGATGTGGGCGAACGCCGAGGTGGCCCGCTTCTGCTCCTGGCTGCGGGCGTGGAACGTGGAGCGGCCCGAGGACGCCCGGGCCGGCTTCCACGGCCTGGACGTCTACAGCCTCTGGGAGTCCATGCAGGCGATCTTCGACTACCTCGGCGAGGAGGACCCGAACTCGCTGGAGGCGGCGCAGGACGCGTACCGCTGCTTCGAGCCGTACGGCAAGCGGGTCGAGGAGTACGGGATGGCGAGCCGGTTCGTCTCCGCCCGCTGCGAGGAGGAGGTCGTGCGGCTGCTGGCGCGTACCCGCGAACAGGCCGCCGGGGACGGCCCGGGCAGCTTCTCGGCCTGGCAGAACGCGGAGGTGGTGGCCGGCGCGGAGCGCTACTACCGGGCGATGGTGCGCGGCGGGCCGGATTCGTGGAACATCCGGGACACGCACATGGCGGACACCCTGGACCGGCTGCTGGAGCGCTACGGTCCGGGCGTGCGGGGCGTCGTCTGGGCGCACAACACGCACGTCGGCGACGCCCGGGCCACCGACATGGCCGCCGACGGGATGGTCAACATCGGTCAGCTGGCCCGCGAACGGCACGGTGCCGACGACGTGGTCCTGGTCGGCTTCGGCGGCTACCGGGGCACGGTGATCGCCGCGCCCCGCTGGGGCTCGCCGGCCGAGGCGATGGTGGTGCCGCCGGCCCGCGCCGGCTCGGTCGAGCACCGGCTGCACGAGCTGATGCCCGAGCGGGCGGTGCTGGTCTTCGGCGGCGACGACCAGCCCGCCTGGGTCACCGGGACCGCCGACCACCGGGCGATCGGGGTGGTCTACGACCCGTCGTTCGAGTCGTGGGGCAACTACGTGCCGACCCGCCTGGGGGAACGCTACGACGCCTTCGTCTGGTGCGACGAGACGACGGCCCTGCACCCCCTCCCGGCGCTGACCGCCCCGGGCGAGATGGAAACCTACCCGGCCGGCGTCTGACCCCCGCTCCACCGCGTGATCATGCAGTTGTGGTGCCCGTTACCGCCGGTTTCGCCGGTTGTGCGGGGCACCACAACTGCATGATCGACAGGTTGGTGGGTCAGGCGCGGGCGGGGGAGGTCTCGTCCAGGTGGGCGCGCAGGCCCTCGCCCTCGATGTCGACGTTGGGCAGGATCCTGTCCAGCCAGCGGGGGAGCCACCAGGCCCGCCTGCCGAGCAGCGACATCACGGCCGGCACGATGGTCATCCGGACCACGAACGCGTCGATGGCGACGCCGACCGCGAGCGCGAAGCCCATCGACTTGATGACCGGGTCGTCGAGGAAGACGAAGCCGCCGAACACCGAGATCATGATCAGCGCGGCGGCGGTCACCACCCTGGCGCCGTGCCCCATCCCGTTGATGGTCGCCTGCTGTGCGGTGTCGCCGTGCACGAAGTCCTCCCGCATCCGGGAGACCAGGAAGACCTCGTAGTCCATCGCCAGGCCGAACAGGATGCCGATCAGCAGGATCGGCAGGAAGCTGACCAGCGGGCCGGGCGTGTCCAGGCCGACCAGGTCCGCGAGGTGCCCCTGCTGGAACACCGCCACGGTGATGCCGAAGGTGGCGGCGACGGTGAGCAGGAAGCCCAGCGCGGCCTTGACCGGCACCAGCAGCGAGCGGAAGACCAGCATCAGCAGCAGCACCGAGAGCCCCACCACGAGCAGCAGGTAGACCGGCAGGGCGTCGGAGAGCTTCTCGGAGACGTCGATGCCGATCGCGGTCGCCCCGGTCAGCAGCACGTCGACGTCGCGGAAGTCGCCCACCGCCGCGCGTACGTCGTTGACCAGGGTCTCGGTGGCCTCCTCGGTCGGGCCCGTCTTCGGCACCACCCCGAGCAGCGCGGTGCGCCCGTCCGGGCTGAGCTGCGGCGGGGCCACCGCGAGGACGTTCTCGGTGCGCTGGACCAGCGCGGTGACCTGCGGGATGGCGGCCGCGGTCGCCTGCGGGGTGTCCCCGGCGACCACCACCGCGAGCCGGCCGGTGAAGCCCGGCCCGAAGCCCTCGGTGATCAGGTCGCTCGACTCCCGGGCCGGCGAGCCGACCGGCGCGGTGCCCGCGTCGGGCAGCGCCAGCCGCATGTCGGGCGCGGGCAGCGCGAGCAGCCCCAGCCCGATCAGCCCGACCAGGATGACCGGCACCCGGAACCGGGTGACGAGGCGCGCCCAGCGGAACCCGAAGCCCGACCGGTCCTCGGCCGGCGGGGTGGCCGTACCGGCGGCGTCGACCGCCCCGTCCCCGGCCGGCACCGTCGAGCGCAACTTGCGGGGCAGCACCCTGCGGCCGGCGAAACCGAGCAGGGCCGGCTGGAGCGTGATGGCGACCAGCACCGCGACGGTGACCGTGCCGGCGGCGGCCAGACCCATCACGGTCAGGAACGGGATGTTCACTACGGCGAGCCCGGCCAGCGCGATGACCACCGTGGCGCCGGCGAAGACCACGGCCGAGCCGGCGGTGCCCACGGCGCGGCCCACCGCCTCGTCCGGCGGCAGACCCTCCATCAGGTTCTGCCGGTAGCGGGAGGTGATGAAGAGCGAGTAGTCGATGCCGACCGCGAGGCCGAGCATCAGGGCGAGGATCGGCGCGGTGCTGCTCAGGTCGACCACGCTGCTGATCGCGAAGAGACCCGCCATGCCGACGCCCACGCCGATCAGCGCGTTGAGCATGGTCATCCCGGCCGCCACCAGCGAGCCGAACGTGACCACCAGGACGATCGCGGCGACCGCCACACCGATCGCCTCGGTGGAGCCGACCTCCGGCACGCTGCTGAGCACCTCGCCGCCGGGCGCGACCTCCCAGCCCTGGGCCTCGGCCCGCTCGCCGACCTTCTCGTACGCCTCGCGCTGGGCGTCGGTCACCTCGTCGGCGCCGGTGGCGAACTGGACCTGGACCAGCGCGTACCGGCCGTCGGGGGAGACCGCCCCCACCTGGAACGGGTCGACGGCGCCGACGACGCCGGGCAGCGTCGCGGCCTCCTGGGCGAGTTCCTTCACCACGGCCTGCCCCTGCGGGCCGGCGAGCGCGCCGTCGGCGGGCGCCTTGACCGCGATCGTGCCGGTCGCGCCGCTGGCCGCCGGGAACTGCTCCGCGAGCAGGTCCAGGGCGCGCTGCGACTCCGTGCCGGGCATGGTGAAGTTGTCGGCTATCGGGCCGCGCAGGGTCGCGGCGGCGAGGCCGAGACCGACGAGTACGACGAGCCAGATGGCCGCGACGAGTCGCCGCCGGCGCATCGAGCCCCGGCCGAGCCGGTAGAGCAGGGTGGCCATGAGTTCCTTGTCCTCGGTCGTGGATGGTTGGGGACGGATCAGTCGACGGGCTCCAGTGCCCGCCGGGCGAGTGCCAGCAGGGCGGCGCGCAACTCCTCGTCGGACACGTCGCCGAACTCCCCGCAGCTCTCGGAGATGCCGGCGAGCAGCACCAGCGCCGCGATCCGGGCGGACGGGCGTCGCGGGTGCCCGGCGAGCGCGTCGACCAGCCGCTCGGAGATCCGCTGGATGTGTGCGAAGGCGGGCTGCTGGAGCAGCTCCGGGAACTCGCCCCGGAGCAGGGCGATCTCGCGCCGGAAGCGGACCGCGAGGTCGACGAAGCCCTCGGCGGCGACCCGCTGGGCGGCCGCGCCGCGATGCGCGCGGATCTGCTCGTCGAGCGCCTGGAGGACGCCGATCGCCGGGGCCATCAGCTCGGTGAGGATGGCCTCCTTGTTGGCGAAGTGGTAGAGCACCGCCGCCTTGGAGCAGCCCACCTCGCGGGCGATGTCCTGCAACGAGGTGCCCCGGTAGCCGGTCGTCGCGAAGCGTCGCGCCGCCGCCGCGAGGATCTCGTCGTGCGTCTCCGGAACCATTCGCGCCATGCCGGCCCACCTCCCCGACCAGCATGCCTGACCGATCGGTCAGACCCTGACCGATCGGTCAGATGAAGGGCGTGGCGTTCCCCACACGCACCCGAGGTTTACTCCGCCCGCGCCGTCAGTCGGCCGCGCCGTGCGCCCGGTCGTACGTGGCCCGGGCGTCGGCGATCGCGCCGCGGTGCCGCTCCGCCCAGCCGGTCAGGGCGACCAGCGACTCGTAGAGCTCCAGCGCGATCGGGGTGGCGGTGTACTCCACCTTCAGCGGGACGGTCGGATGGACCTCCCGGTGCAGCAGGCCGTCGCGTTCCAGGTTGCGCAGGGTCAGGGTGAGCATCCGGCGGCTGATCCCCTCCACGCAGCGCTCCAGCTCGGTGAAGCGCACCGGGCCCTGGGAGGCGGCCACCAGGATGCCGATGCTCCACTTTCCGCCCACCCGGTCGAGCACCTCGCGGACGGTGCAGGCCTCGACCCGGCCGGAGGCGGAGGACCCGTCGGCCGCCCCGCACGCCCGCGACGTCGGGCGGCCGGTCGCATCGCTGTTCCGCTGGGACATGGGGTGCCTCCTCACGCTCCGCGTCATGGTCACAGGGCCCGGTGCCGGCAACAAAACCGTACGTCCGAGGGAGGGGTCAGCGGGCGGTGAGGACGTGGGCCAGTGCGTCGAGGGCGGCCGGGTAGGCGTGCGAGTGCGGGGTGGCGCCCTGCCGGCGGGCCACCTCCCGGTGGAACGCGAGCCCCGGATCCTCCATCGCCAGCACCGGCCGGCCCGCGTCCCGCAGCACGGTGGCCAGCAGGACCGGCGCCTGCACGTAGCCGGTGGTCACCACGATCCGGTCCGGGTCTGCCAGCACGCCCCGGCCCCGGCCCAGGTAGCCGGCGAGCGCGCAGCTCGATCCGCCCGCGCGGGTCCCCGTAGCCGTAGGCGGACGCCGGGGCGGCGGCCAGCGCCCGGCGGGTCGCCCGCGCAGCCAGTCGGCGACCGGGAAGGTGCCCACGTCGGGGCTGCCGGTGCGCAGGTCGTACCGGGGCGCGGCCGGGCCGGGCGGCGGGGTGGCCGGCGGCGCGGGGCCGCGCCGCAACGCGCTCACCTCGGTGCCGGAGCCCACCCGGGCCACCAGCCACCCCTCGGCGGCCAACTGGTCGTACGCGGCGCTGACCGTGCCCCGGGACAGGCCGAGCTGCGCGGCGAGCGCCCGGGTGTCGGGCAGCCGGGCCGACGGGGCGAGCCGGCCGTCCCGGATCGCGTCGCGCAGCGGCCGCTCCAGCCCCGTCCGGCGCCCGGCCGACGCGTCCAGCTCCAGATGCGGGTCGACGCCGAAAGCGGCCCAGTCCATCGGCACGGCATTGGAGCTTGGAGTCGGGCGTCGGCCGGCCGAGAATCGGCGTATGACCGACGACCTTGCCGGCCGGGCGGCGGCGCTGCGCGCGCTGCACCGGCCCGGTGACCCGCTGACCCTGCCCAACGCCTGGGACGCCGGCTCCGCCCGCCAGGTCGCCGCCGCCGGCTTCCCGGCCGTGGCGACCAGCAGCAGCGCCGTCGCCGAATCGCTCGGTCACGCCGACGGCGAGGCCACCCCGCCGGGGGAGATGTTCGCCGCCGTGGCCCGCGTCGCCCGCGCCGTCGCCGTCCCGGTCACCGCCGACCTGGAGCGGGGGTACGGGCTGCGCCCCGCCGAGTTGGTGGAGCGCCTGCTCGACGCCGGGGCGGTCGGGCTCAACCTGGAGGACTCCGACCCGCGTACCGGCCGGTTGCTCGACGCCGGGGCACAGGCGGACCTGCTGGCCGAGGTCCGGGCGGCGGCCGACGCTGCCGGGGTGCCCGTGGTGCTCAACGCCCGGATCGACGTCTTCCTCGACGCCGGCGGCGACCCCGCCGCCCGGCTCCCCGAGGCGGTCCGCCGGGCCATCCGCTACCTCGCCGCCGGCGCGGACTGCGTCTACCCGATCCTGCTCGCCGACCCGGGGGCGCTGTCCGCGCTGGTGGCGGCGGTGCCCGGCGCGGTGAACGCGCTCGCCCGGCCCGGCGCGCCGGCGGTGTCGGAGCTGGCCGCGCTCGGGGTCGCCCGGGTCAGCTACGGCGGGGGCCTGTACGCCGCCGCGCGCGGGCACACCCAGCGGCTGCTCGACGCCGTCGCGGCCGGCGGCGACCCATTCGTCGCGGCCGGCTCCGATCCGTTCGTCGCGGCCCGCCCCGCCGCGTCCGGTTGACCGCCGGCCCCCGGGCGGCGAAGGTGGTCGGATGAGTGGCGCTGACGAGACCCGCGACGGGGTGTCGCTGACCAACCTCGACCAGCCGCTGTTCGACGGCGCCGACGCCACCAAGCGGGATCTGGTCGACTACCTCGACGCGGTGCGCGAGCGGATCCTGCCGCAGCTGCGCGGCCGGCCGCTGTCGGTGATCCGGGTCCGGCCGGGGCAGCCGCCGTTCATGCAGAAGAACCTGCCGAAGTACACCCCGGACTGGGTGGCCCGCATCCCGGTCTGGGCCGAGGCGTCGCACCGCGAGATCTCGTACGCGCTCTGCGACGACCGGCGCACCCTGCTCTGGTTCGCCAACCAGCGCGCGGTGGAGTACCACCCCACCCTGGCCACGGTCGACGACCTGCACCGCCCCACCCACCTGGTGCTGGACCTCGACCCCCCGGAGGGGGACTCCTTCGCGTTGGCGGTCGCCGCCGCGCGGCTGGTCCGGCAGGCGCTCGCCGACGCGGGGCTCGCCGGTGCGGTGAAGACCAGCGGGGCCAAGGGGGTGCACGTCTTCGTGCCGGTGGCGCGGGGCGCCACGGTGGAGGACATGGCCGCCGCGACCCGCGCGGTGGCCGCCCGCGCCGAACGGTTGGACCCGGCGCTGGCCACCACCGCCTTCATCCGCGAGGACCGGGGCGGCAAGGTGTTCGTCGACTCGACCCGGGCCGGCGGGGCGACCGTGGTGGCCGCCTACAGCCCCCGGCTGCGGCCGGGCGTGCCGGTCTCCTTCCCGGTCGACTGGGCCGACCTGGGCGACGTGACCCCGGCGGACTTCACGATCCGTACCGCCCCGGCGCTGGTCGCCGAGCGCGATCCCTGGGCCGAGCGGCTGCCCGCGCCGCAGCGACTCCCGGCGGACCTGGTCGCGGAGGGCCACATCATCCCGGTCGCCCGCGTGCAGGCCATGCACGAGGGCAAGCGCCGGGCCCGCGCCCGCCGCGCCGCCGACTGACGTACGCCCACCGCCCCCCGGACCCCTTCGGTCACCTGTCGCCGGCCACCCGTCGGCCTGTCGCCTGTCGGCCCTCCGTCGCCTGTCGGTCCCGCCTGGCGTGGGGCCTCCTTCGGCCATGCCTGTCGGCCACCTCGGGCTACGTCGGGAAGCGACGCCCGACCGCGCGGGCGGGCGACCGCTCCGTGCCGCCGTACGTCCAGAGTCGACCCCGCGTTCGCGCCGTCGGGCGGCAGACGGGCGGCGGCGGCCGCCCTAGCGTCGACGACGACCCCAGCGGACGGCGCCGGCACGGCGTCGACTGGATCGGCAGGAGGACCCATGACCCGCGACAGGCTGACCTGGACGGTGCTCATCGCTCTGGTGTGGACGGCGATGATGTCGTTCGGCGGCGTCGCCGCCGAGACCGTGATGCTCTACCCCAACATCTTCGGCGACCCCCCGGCGTCGCTGGACCGGGCCCGCGAGTTCCTGGTCGCGGGCGGCCCGAGTGACTACTTTCCGCCGCTCGGCGCTACCGTCGTGCTCGCCTGCCTCGCGGCGGCGGTGCTCACCTGGCGCGACCGCCGGCTGCGCTGGTGGATCGCCGGCGCGGCCGTGGTCTTCGTCGCCTGCGAGTTCCTCTTCTCGGTCTTCTTCTTCTGGCCGCGCAACGAGATCATGTTCGTCGACCCGGTCGGCACGCACTCCCCGGAGTACCTGCGTCAGGTCGCGGCCGAGTTCGTCGCCGGGCACCGGGTGCGGCTGGTGGGTGGGGCGGTGACGGCCGCGTTGGCGTTCACCGCGCTGCTGCGCTGGGCCCGCGCGACCGCCCCTCGGACCTGACGGAACGCCCGACGCACTTCCGCCCGCCCCGACCGGGCGGCGACCGGAGCACAGGAGAGGCCGTCGACCGGGCAACCTGGTCGGCGGCCTCGCCTCTCTGCTGGCGACCCATGATCCACTAGGTAGTCTTCCGCTCATGATCGCGCTGCCTCGCCTCGCGTTCATGCGCGAGCCCGCGGCGCCCGCGGCCCGCTCCGCCGCCACCCGTGCCGCGGCCAGTCCAGCTCTGAGGAGGATCTGGTGATCAGAGCCCATGCGAGAACCCTGGCCTTGATCGTCGGCGTGCTTCTCGTCCCGTCGATCATGGTCGGATGCGCAAGGAATGAGGATTCGGGGGAGACCAGGATCTTCGAGATCCAGAACACGGAGGAAGTCTTCGGCAGGAAGGACGAAGACGCCGTGACCGTCAGGAAGCACTACATGATCCTGAACCCACCCCAGGAGCTGACGGAACTGAAGGAACTGGTCGAGAAGTACGGCAAGGAGCACCCAGTCGAAGGGGAGATCGAAGCGGCGGCGGGGAAGACCCGCTTCTTCCACATGTACTTCTACCGGGAGAGCGACGACCTGCCGAGGAACTGGCAGCCGGACGAGGGCTACCTGAGCACGGACCGGATGGAGCACCACAAGAACGATCTCATTGCGGCGATCGGTTGGTCGGACGCCGACCCGCAGAAGGAGTACTCCAGTTATGAAAAGAGCAAGGAGGGGAAGATCGTCAAGCGGATGCGTTTCGTGGGAGACAGGCTTGTCGAGTGAGGCTGGGCGCCCGCCAGGCGATGACCGCGCCGAGCTTCGGCACGCATCGGGTGCAGGCGTCCGTCACGGGCCGCTGAGAGCCGAACGTGGCCGAGCGTACGACAAAGGCCGCTGCCCGGGCGTGCCCTGGTCAACGGCCTTGATCGTGCTCATCGTGGTGCCCCCGGCAGGATTCGAACCTGCGCCCCCGCCTCCGGAGGGCGGTGCTCTATCCCCTGAGCTACGGGGGCTCAGCGACTCGAGAAGACTAGCAAACGCCTCCCCGGAACGCCGAATCGGTATCCGGTGCCCGCCCTCGTGTCGCCCTGCCCGGTGCCGCCCGCGCGGCGCGCCGCTCCAAGGGAGGGCGGACGCCCTCGGGCGGCACGAGTGGAACCCCACGGTGGTGTCCCGTCGTCCGACGCGACCATGGCGTTCCACTCGTCGATGCCCGCCGGCCGCTTCGGCCGCCGGGCCGCGGTCGGCCGGGCCCGGCGCACCCGACGTCGGGCGTACGGCGCCGGAGGTGTGGGTGGTCAGGCGGCGACGGCGCGGCCACAGCTGGGCAGCGGGTGCAGCACGATGCGGCGGGGCAGACGCCGGGGCCACTCGTTGCGGGGCCAGGAGCCGTCCACGATCAGGTGCACGGTCCGCTGCTCCTCGCCGCTGAGCCGCAGCACGAAGTCGCGGGGGAGCGGCGGGTCGACCGACGGTGTGGTGATCATGAAACGCACCCGGCCGCGGGACGAGACGGCGGAGATGACGTCCGCCGCCGGCATCGTGCCCCGCAGGCGTACCCGGCCGATCCAGTAGACCTCGGCGAGGTGCTCCTGGGCCGCCCGGGTGATGGCCGGGTACTCGCTGCGCACCCAGCGCTCCACCGCGCCGACGCAGAGGCCGCAGGCCCGCTCCCGGGGCTCCCGCGGGCCCAGTCCCCAGGCCCGCAGGTACGCCCCGACCGCCCCGGCGTCCATGGGCGCCTCGAAGCGGCGCTGGATGAGGGCGTGCAGGCTCTGTCGCGTCCACAGCTCCTCGTCCAGCCCCAGCTCGTCGGGGTAGACGCCCCGCAGGACGTCGATGAGTTCGAGCTCCTGTTCGCGGCTGAGCGTTCCCGGCTCGCCCTGCCGCTGTCCGCGACGGACGGCTGCCACCGCCCCGTCACCGCCGATGGTGTGGCGCCGGCACCAGCTGGTGACCGAGCGCCGTGCGTCTCTCAGTGCAACCCCCACGTCCTGCGCAACGAGCCCGAATCGCAACTGGTCACGATATGTGTGGAGAAAACTCCCTTAGCGTCAGAATCGGGCGTTCCGGTCAATCGGGTCGCGTGCCCGCCAAGCCGGACCGCCGAGCGGTCCCGGCGTGGTGCACCGCAGGGACGGAGAGCGGCCCGAGGGTGGGCAGGGCGCGACGGTCGGGCCGGTCACCGGGGGCGGGAAGTCGCTTCGGCCTCGGGCCGGGAACGGCGAGAGGTCCGCGTCGGGCCGGGTGAACCGGCGGCGACGCGGACCTCTCGACGGACGGCGGAGGCGGGGTCAGCCGCCCAGCCGCTGCAGCGCGTTCTGGAGATTGGTGAGGTCGTTGCGCTGGGTGTTCTTCATGGTCTGCGCGGTCCTGACCACGTCCGGCTCGTCGCTCACGTCGAGGATGCCGTCGATCATGTGGATGCCGCCCAGGTGATGCTTGATCATCAGTTGCAGGAAGAGGACGTCCAGCTCCCGGCCCTCGGCCGCGCGCAGCTTCGCCATCTCCTCGGGGGTGGCCATGCCCGGCATCAGCCCGTTCCTGACCAGCCCGGCGCCGTCGGACATCCACGACATCGACGGCTGGCTGCCCGCCGGGTCCAGCCCCCACGAGCGTAGCCAGGTGTGCATGGTGCCGATCTCGCCCTGCTGGGCGGTGGCGATGTCCCCGCCGATGCTGCGGACCTCCGGGTCCGCGCCCTCGTCGAAGGCGATCAGGCCCATCTCCACCGCCTGCGCGTGGTGGGTCATCATGTCCCGGGCGAAGCCCGCCTCCGCCGAGGCGTCGCCCGGGCGGGTCAGCCGGGGCGTCAACAGGCCACCGGCGTAGCCGAGGAGCAGCCCGACCACGACGGCCAGGGCCAGCGCGGCCGTGCCCCAGCGGACCGGCGGGCGCCGCTCCTCCGGAGCCGGGCTGGCCGGCTCGCTCGTATCGATCATGGTCGGGATGCTCATCGCTCTCCTCAGCCCTGCGGCATCTGCTGGGCGTCGTCACGCGGCGTGGTGCCGGTGGCGGTGATGCCCTGGCTGCACAGCGCGGTCGGGCCCTCGACCGAGGCGTTGACCTTCAGCGTCTTGATGAACTCGTCGATCCGGCCGTCGTCGGCGTTGTCGACCTTGAGCTGGTAGCCCCACGCCTGGAGCGAGATCGGCTTGTCCAGCCCCTCGAACGGGCTGAGCATCAGCTTCTCCTTGCCCCGCACCTTGTCGGCGAGCTTCGTCACCTGGTCGGCGGGCAGGTCGGGGCGGTAGGTGATCCAGACCGTGCCGTGCTCCAGGCTGTGCACCGCGTGCTCGTTGGCGATCTGGGCGGGGTAGACGTCACCCATGCAGTTCTGCCAGGCCGCGTTGTGCGGGCCGGCCACCGGCGGCAGCACCGTGTAGGTGATCGGCCCCGTCTTGTGGTTGCCGCCGGCCACGAGGTCCTTGTCCTTCTCGCGGTAGTTGACGATGCCCTCGATCGCGTCCGCCCGGTCCTCCCAGGGCTTGGCGCCCTGGAACGTCGCCCAGGCGCCGTAGCCGATGATCGCCACGGCCAGCACACCCACGGCGACGAAGAGCGCGATCGGCCCCCAGGAGCGGCCCTGGCTCACCTTCACCGGGGCGATGGGCTTGCGGCCCTTGCCCCCTGCGCCGGGACGGGTGCCCGTCGGCTTGCCGGACCCGGCCTTGGCGCCGGTGGATCCGGTCCTGGCCGCGCCGGACCCGGCCTTGGCGCCGGCGGCCGGCCGGCCCGCCGCCGGCTTCTTGCCGGTGCTGACCACGTTCGGACGGCGCTCAGGGCCGCCCGGGGTGCTGATGCTCATGGTGCCTCGTCAGGTCGGTCGGTCAGGGGATCCGGCGGGCCGGTCTCACACACTGGGTCGCCGCCGCGGGTGCCGAGTCTACCCCCGATAACATGGATCGGTGACTCCCGCAGAACTCGCCGAGGTCGTCCTATCCGCAGCCCACGCCGTCTTCACCGAGCGTGGCCTGGACCGCTCCGCCCTGCCGGAGCGGACGGTGGTCGAGCGACCCCGCAACCCCGAGCACGGCGACTACGCCTCCACGCTGGCCCTCCAGCTCAGCAAGAAGGTGGGCGTCCCGCCGCGCGAGCTGGCCACGGCGCTGGCCGACCAGCTCGGCCGGGCCCCGGGGGTCAAGTCGGTGGACATCGCCGGCCCGGGCTTCCTCAACATCCGGCTCGACGCGGCCGCCGCCGGGCAGCTCGCCCGGGCGATCGTCGAGGCCGGTGAGGCGTACGGCCGCAGCGACCGGCTCGCGGGCCAGCGGATGAACCTGGAGTTCGTCTCGGCGAACCCGACCGGCCCGGTGCACATCGGCGGCGTCCGCTGGGCGGCCGTCGGCGACGCGCTCAGCCGGCTCCTGCGCGCCACGGGTGCCGACGTGGGCACGGAGTACTACTTCAACGACGCGGGCTCCCAGATCGACCGGTTCGCCCGCTCGCTGCTCGCCGCCGCCAAGGGCGAGCCGGCCCCCGAGGACGGCTACGCCGGGGCGTACATCTCCGAGATCGTCGACGCCGTCCGGAAGATCCGCCCCGACGTGCTGGAGCTGGACGACGACGCGGCGCAGGAGGTCTTCCGGGTCGAGGGCGTGCAGCTCATGTTCGCCGAGATCAAGTCCTCGCTGCGCGGCTTCGGGGTCGAGTTCGACACCTACTTCAACGAGAAGGACCTGCACGACCGGGGCGAGCTGGACCTGGCCCTCCAGCGGCTGCGCGAGCAGGGCCGGATCTTCGAGTCCGACGGCGCGACCTGGCTGCGCACCACCGACTTCGGCGACGACAAGGACCGGGTGCTGCGCAAGTCCAACGGCGAGTGGACCTACTTCGCCGCCGACTGCGCCTACTACCTCGACAAGCGGGAGCGCGGCTTCGACCGGGTCGTGATCATGCTGGGCGCCGACCACCACGGCTACATCGGCCGGATGAAGGCGATGTCGGCGTGCTTCGGCGACGACCCGGAGCGCAACCTGGAGATCCTGATCGGCCAGATGGTCAACCTGGTCCGCGACGGCGCCCCGGTCCGGATGAGCAAGCGGGCCGGCACCGTGGTGACCCTGGAGGACCTGGTCGACGCGATCGGCGTGGACGCCTCCCGGTACGCGCTGGCCCGCTACTCCAGCGACTCCCCGATCGACATCGACGTGGAGCTGTGGACCCGCGCCACCCGCGACAACCCGGTCTACTACGTGCAGTACGTGGCGGCCCGGACGGCCAGCGTCGGCCGCAACGCCGCCGAGGTGGGGCTGACCCGGGGCGACGCCGAAGCGTTCCGCCCCGAGCTGCTCGGGCACGAGAAGGAGAACGAGCTGCTCAAGGCGCTCGCCGAGTTCCCCGCCGTGGTGGCCGCGGCGGCCGAGCTGCGCGGCCCGCACCGGGTGGCCCGCTACCTGGAGGAGCTGGCCGGGGCCTACCACCGGTTCTACGACGAGTGCCGGATCCTGCCGCGCGGCGACGAGGAGGTCACCGACCTGCACCGGGCCCGGCTCTGGCTGAACGACGCCACCCGCACCGTGATCGCCAACGGCCTGCGCCTGCTCGGCGTATCGGCCCCCGAGAGGATGTAGCTCACCCATGCGAGCGCGAGGAGTGAGCTTGCGAGCCCCGCAGGCGCGAAGGGAAGAGCGGTAATGCGTGCTCACGAGGCCGGTGCGCTGCACGGCGACATCGGCAGCCGGGGGCCGGCGTGGCTGCGTCCCCCGGTCGACGTCAACGCCCTGGTGCCGCAGCTCTGGCCGCGCAACGTGACGCGCGACGGCGACGGCGTGCTCGCCGTCCCCGGGCTCGGCGTCCGCGACGTCGCGGACGAGTTCGGCACCCCGGTGTACGTCCTCGACGAGGACGACCTGCGCTCGCGCTGCCGCGACTTCCGCACCGGCTTCGACGGCGTCGACGTCTACTACGCCGGCAAGGCCTTCCTCTGCCGCGCGGTGGTCCGGATGATCTCCGAGGAGGGCCTGCACCTCGACGTGTGCACCGGGGGCGAGCTGGCCACCGCGCTGTCGGCCGGGATGCCGCCCGAGCGGATCGGCTTCCACGGCAACAACAAGTCGGTGGCCGAGCTGACCCGGGCGCTCAACGCCGGGGTCGGCCGGATCATCCTCGACTCGTTCGACGAGATCGACCGGCTCACCGCGCTCGCCCGCGAGCGGGGCGTCCGCCCCCGGGTGATGATCCGGGTCACGGTCGGCGTCGAGGCGCACACCCACGAGTTCATCGCCACCGCCCACGAGGACCAGAAGTTCGGCTTCTCCCTCGCGGGCGGGGCGGCGGCCGAGGCGGCCTTCCGGGTGCTCGACGAGGGCGTGCTGGAGCTGCGCGGCCTGCACTCGCACATCGGCTCGCAGATCTTCGACGCCAGCGGCTTCGAGGTCTCCGCCCGCCGGGTGCTCGGCCTCCAGGCGCAGATCCGCGACGCGCGCGGGGTGGAGTTGCCCGAGCTGGACCTCGGTGGCGGCTTCGGCATCGCGTACACCACCCAGGACGACCCGGCCACCCCGCAGGACCTGGCGAAGCGGCTGCGCCGGATCGTCGAGTCCGAGTGCGCGGCGGAGCGGCTGGCGGTGCCGCACCTGTCGATCGAGCCGGGCCGGGCGATCGTGGGGCCGGCCGTGTTCACCCTCTACGAGGTCGGCACGGTCAAGGACGTGGACGGGATCCGGACGTACGTGAGCGTCGACGGCGGGATGAGCGACAACATCCGTACCGCGCTCTACGACGCGTCCTACTCCGCGACGCTGGCGTCCCGGGCGTCGACCGCCGAGCCGATGCTCGCCCGCGTGGTGGGAAAGCACTGTGAGTCCGGGGACATCGTGGTGAAGGATGAATTCCTGCCCGCCGACGTGCAGCCCGGAGATCTTGTCGCGGTGCCGGGCACCGGTGCCTACTGCCGGAGCATGGCCAGCAACTACAACCACGTGCCCCGCCCCCCGGTGGTCGCGGTGCGCGACGGCCAGGCGCGCCTGATCGTCCGGCGGGAGACCGAAGAGGACCTGCTGGCATTGGATGTGGGATGACGTCACCTGTGCGCCTGGCACTGCTCGGCTGCGGCACGGTCGGTAGCGAGGTGGTCCGGCTGCTGCACGAGCAGGCGGGCGACCTCGCCGCCCGGATCGGCGCCCCGCTGGAGATCGCCGGCATCGCCGTACGCCGTCTCGGCCGCGACCGGGGCGACCTGCCGGTCGACCCGACCCTGTTCACCACCGACGCGCTCGGCCTGATCAAGCGCGACGACGTGGACGTGGTCGTCGAGGTCGTCGGGGGCATCGAGCCGGCGCGGGGCTGGCTGGTGGAGGCGCTGCGGGCCGGCAAGAGCGTGGTCACGGCCAACAAGGCGCTGCTCGCCGAGGACGGCGCCGCCCTGCACGACGCGGCGGCCGAGGGCGGCGGCGACCTCTACTACGAGGCGTCCGTGGCGGGGGCGATCCCGCTGCTGCGCCCGCTGCGCGAGTCGCTGCACGGCGACCGGATCAACCGGGTCACCGGCATCGTCAACGGCACCACCAACTTCATCCTCTCCGCCATGGACGCGACCGGCGCCGGCTTCGCGGAGGCGCTGGAGGAGGCCACCGAGCTGGGCTACGCCGAGGCCGACCCGACCGCCGACGTGGAGGGCTTCGACGCGGCGGCCAAGGCGGCCATCCTCGCCTCGCTGGCGTTCCACACCCGGGTCGGCGCGGCCGACGTGCACCGGGAAGGCATCACCGAGGTCACCGCGGCCGACGTGGCCAGCGCCAAGGCGATGGGGTGCACCATCAAGCTGCTCTGCATCGCCGCGCGGGGCGCCGACGCCGCCGGCCGCGAGACGGTCAGCGTGCGGGTGCACCCCGCGATGATCCCGCTGGGCCACCCGCTGGCCAGCGTCGGCGACGCGTTCAACGCGGTCTTCGTCGAGGCCGAGGCGGCCGGGCCGCTGATGTTCTACGGCCGGGGTGCCGGCGGCGCGCCGACCGCCAGCGCGGTGCTGGGCGACGTGGTGGCGGTCTCCCGCAACCGGCTCGCCGGGGTGCGGTCGGCCAGCGAGAGCGCGTACGCCGACCTGCCGGTGCGGCCGATGGGGGAGGCGCTGACCCGCTATCACATCAGCCTGGACGTGGCCGACCGGCCGGGTGTGCTGGAGGCCGTCGCCGGGGTGTTCGCCCGGCACGACGTGTCGATCGCCACCGTGCGGCAGGGCCCGGCGGGCGGGGGCCCGGCCGGCCGGGGCGAGGACGCCGACCTGGTCATCGTCACCCACGTGGCGCCCGACGCGGCGCTCGCCGCCACCGTACGCGAGCTGCGTGGGCTGGACATCGTCCGCTCGGTGGCGAGCGTGCTGCGGGTGGAGGGCGGGCTGTGACAGTCTCTGGCCCCGCCCGGGCGGCTCGCGGTCGCCACGGCAGGTGCGGGCGGTGACCGGTTTCCGGGCCGCCCCGGCGGGGCGGGCGCTTGCGCGTCTCGCCTGATGGTTAACTGCGGGTGCGCCGACGGGCACCGGGCGATGCTGGTCCAGGCTGGAGGCGTACCCGGCGCGGCGGGGCGGTAGAGGCGAGGGAGAACGACATGTGGCGGGGTCTGATCGACGCGTACCGGGACCGGCTGCCGGTCACCGACGCCACCCCGGTCGTGACCCTGCACGAGGGGAACACCCCGCTGCTGCCCGCGCCCGTGCTCTCCGCCCGGCTCGGCTGCGACGTGCACCTGAAGGTGGAGGGCGCCAACCCGACCGGCTCGTTCAAGGACCGGGGCATGACGCTCGCGGTCTCCAAGGCGGTCGAGGCCGGCAACAAGGCGATCATCTGCGCCTCCACCGGCAACACCAGCGCCTCCGCGGCGGCGTACGCGGCCCGCGCCGGCCTGACCTGCGCGGTGCTCGTGCCGCAGGGCAAGATCGCGCTGGGCAAGCTGGCCCAGGCGCTCGTGCACGGGGCGCGACTGCTCCAGGTCACCGGCAACTTCGACGACTGCCTGTCGCTGGCCGCCAAGCTCGCCCAGGACTACCCGGTCGCCCTGGTCAACTCGGTCAACATCGACCGGCTGCACGGCCAGAAGACGGCCGCCTTCGAGATCGTCGAGGCGTTGGGCGACGCGCCCGACATCCACTGCCTGCCGGTCGGCAACGCCGGCAACGTCTCCGCCTACTGGATGGGCTACTCGGAGGAACTGCGGGACGGCAACGCCACCCGGGCCCCGAAGATGTACGGCTTCCAGGCAGCCGGCGCCGCCCCGATCGTCAGCGGGCAGGTGGTCCGCGAGCCGTCCACGATCGCCACCGCCATCCGGATCGGCAACCCGGCGAGCTGGACCAGGGCACTCGACGCCCGGGACTCCTCCGGCGG
The DNA here is from genome assembly GCF_051386315.1 of Micromonospora sp. URMC 107. Lineage (NCBI taxonomy): Bacteria > Bacillati > Actinomycetota > Actinomycetes > Micromonosporales > Micromonosporaceae > Micromonospora > Micromonospora sp. URMC 107. The sequence continues at coordinate 43,628 of NZ_JBPQTK010000021.1, read as the reverse complement.
CCTGATCGCCGCCGTCACCGACCGGGAGATCCTGGCCGCGTACCGGCTGCTGGCCCGGGAGGTCGGGGTCTTCGTCGAGCTGGGCAGCGCGGCCAGCGTGGCCGGCCTGCTCCAGCAGGCCGCCGCCGGTCGGATCCCGGCCGGCTCGACGGTGGTCTGCACGGTCACCGGCCACGGCCTGAAGGACCCGGAGTGGGCGATCTCCACCGCGCCCGTGCCGACCACCATCGCCAACGACCCCCTGGCCGCCGCCCGCTGCCTCGACCTGGCCTGAGCCGCCGGCGGATCGGCACCGGTCGACGCCGAGGGGAGTGAGCCGGCGCGGCCGAGGCGAGTCCTGTGCATAGGACGCGGGCAGGGCCGACCGGGGTCGGTCAGGCCGGGTGGGGGAGAATCCGAACCCCCGCCAATCGCCTTTTCAGGAGTGAGTCACGCCGATGTCGCTGCTCGCCAGATTCAGCCTCGCCAACCGAGGGCTGATCGCCCTCATCGCGGTGGTGACCACGCTGTTCGGGGCGTTCGCCGTACCGTCACTGAAGCAGCAGCTCCTGCCGTCGCTGGAGTTCCCGGCCGCGTTCATCGTGGCGGTCTATCCCGGTGCCGGGCCCGAGGTCGTCGAGTCGCAGGTCACCGAGCCGATCGAGAACGCCCTCCAGGGCATCCCCGGGCTGGACCAGGTCACCTCGACCTCCCGCGAGGGCTCCGCGACCGTCCAGGTCCAGTACGAGTTCGGCACCGACCTGGACGACGTGGTCAACAAGATGCAGACCGCGCTCAACCGGATCGACGCGCAGCTGCCTGAGGGAGTCGACCCGCAGGTCGTCGCCGGCAGCACCGACGACCTGCCCGCGGTGGTGCTCGCGGCCTCCGGCGGTGCCGACCAGCGGGTCCTCGTCGAGAAGCTGCGCGCCGCGGTCGTGCCCGAGCTGGAGGCGATCGAGGGGGTGCGGACGGTCGACCTGACCGGCGCCCGCGACGACGTCGTGGTGGTCGTACCGGACCCGGCCAAGCTGGCGGCGGCGAAGCTCCAGCCGACCGCCCTCGGCGCGGCGTTGCAGACCAACGGCGTGACGGTGCCGGCCGGTGCGGTGACCGACGGCACCCGCGCGCTGCCGGTGCAGGTCGGTACCCGGCTCGCCACGCTGGACGACCTGCGGGGCGTCGTGGTCGCGCCGGCGACGGGCCGGGCGGCCCCGGTCCGCCTCGGCGACGTGGCCACCGTCGAGCAGCAGCTCGCCCCGGCCACCGCGATCACCCGCACCAACGGCAAGGACAGCCTGGGCATCGCGATCACCGCCTCCCCGGACGGCAACGCGGTGCAGATCTCGCACGAGATCCGGGACCGGCTCGCCGAGCTGCGGGAGGCCTCCGGCGCCGAGCTGACCGTCGTCTTCGACCAGGCGCCGTTCGTCGAGAAGTCCATCGAGAGCCTGACCACCGAGGGCCTGCTGGGCCTGGTCATGGCCGTCGTGGTCATCCTGGTCTTCCTGCTGTCGGTCCGCTCCACCGTGGTCACCGCGGTCTCCATCCCGCTCTCGGTGGTGGTGGCCCTGATCGCCCTCTGGATCGGCGACTACTCGCTCAACCTGCTCACCCTCGGCGCGCTCACCATCGCGGTCGGCCGGGTGGTCGACGACTCGATCGTCGTGCTGGAGAACATCAAGAGACACCTGGAGTACGGCGAGCCGAAGCGGCAGGCGATCCTCGCCGCCGTGCGCGAGGTGGCCGGCGCGGTGACCGCGTCCACCCTCACCACGGTCGCCGTCTTCGCGCCGATCGCGCTGGTGGGCGGCTTCGTCGGGCAGCTCTTCGCGCCGTTCGCGATCACCGTCACGGTGGCCCTGCTCGCCTCGCTGCTGGTCTCGCTGACCGTCATTCCGGTGCTCGCGTACTGGTTCCTGAAGCCCCCCGGCGACACGGCGGACGACGCCGCGGTGCGCCGGGCGGCGGAGGAGAAGGAGCTGCGCAACCCGTTGCAGCGGGCGTACCTGCCGGTGATCGGGTTCGCCACCCGCAAGCGGGCCAACCGGTGGATCACGCTGGGGCTCGGCGTGCTCGTGCTGTTCGGCACCTTCGGCCTGTCCCGGCAGCTGGAGACCAACTTCATCGACGACTCCGGCCAGGACACCCTGAGCATCACCCAGGAGCTGCCGGCGGGCACCGGGCTGGCCGGCACGGACGCGGCGGCCCGCCAGCTCGAGGCGGTGCTGGAGCGCACCGAGGACGTCGAGACGTACCAGGTCACGGCGGGCGGCGGGGACAACCCGTTCGCCGGCGGCGGCGGCAACAACGTCGCCAGCTGGTCGCTGGCCCTCGGCGAGGGCACCGACGCCCAGAAGATGCGGGAGAAGCTGCGCCGGGAGTTCGACGCCCTGGGCGAGAGCGTCGGTGAGATCAGCTTCGGCGCCGGTCAGGGCGGGGCGGCCGCCAACCAGATCGAGGTGGTCGTGCAGGGCGCCGACCCGGAGACGCTGACCCGGGCCGCCGAGGAGGTCCGCTCGGCGATGGCCGGGCTGGCGGGTGTCGAGGACGTCTCCACGAGCCTCGCCACGCGGGTGCCGCGCGTCGACGTCACCGTCGACCGGGTCGCCGCCGGGCGGGTCGGGCTCACGGAGGCCGCCGTCGGCCAGCTGGTGGCCCAGGCGTTCCGGGGCGCGCCCCTGGGGCAGGTCACGCTCGACGACGGGCAGCGGGACGTGGTGCTGCGGTTCGCGGGCAAGCCGCCGACCACGGTGGAGGAGCTGCGCGCGATGCCGGTCGGGCCGGTGACGCTCGACGCCATCGCCGACGTCACCCAGACCGAGGGCCCGCAGCAGGTGAGCCGGATCGACGGCGAGCGCAGCGTCTCCGTCACCGGTACGGCCACCGGCTCGAACCTCGGCGCCATCACTCAGGAGTTGCAGAAGAGGCTGGACGGCATCGACGTGCCGGGGGCGACCTTCGCCATCGGCGGGGTCAGCGCCGACCAGGAGGAGGCCTTCGCCGACCTGGGCCTGGCCGTGCTCGCCGCCATCGCGATCGTCTTCCTGATCATGGTGGCGACGTTCCGGAGCCTGGTCCAGGCGCTGATCCTGTTGATCTCCATCCCGTTCGCGGCGACCGGCGCGATCGGCCTGCTGCTCGCCACCGGCACCCCGATGGGCGTGCCGGCGCTGATCGGCGTGCTCATGCTGGTCGGCATCGTGGTGACAAACGCGATCGTGCTGCTGGACCTCGTCAACCAGTACCGGGCCCAGGGCATGGGGGTCCAGGAGGCGGTGGTCGAGGGCGGCCGGCGCAGGCTGCGGCCGATCCTGATGACCGCGATCGCCACGATCTTCGCGCTGCTGCCGATGGCGCTCGGCCTCACCGGGGAGGGCGGCTTCATCTCCAAGCCGCTGGCGATCGTGGTGATCGGCGGGCTGCTCAGCTCGACGCTGCTCACCCTGATCCTGGTGCCGACGCTCTACGCCATGGCGGAGAACACCAAGGAGTCGTTCCGCGCCCGCCGGGCCCGCCGCTCCGGCGGGGCGGCCCCGGCCACCGGCACGGGCGACGGCGAGCCGGCCGGCGACGACGGCGGGGCGCCCGCCGCCGAGCCGGTCCCGGTGCCCGCCGCGGGCGCCCCGGCCACCGCCGGCGCGGAGGCCACCGACGCCCCGGCGTCCCGGCCGAAGCCGTCGGGCGCGCTGGTGGACGGCACCGACCAGTTCGAGGTACTGCGGCTGCCGAAGAGCCGCACGTCCCCGCTGCCGCCGACCGAGTAGCGGTACGTCCGCGAACGCCCCCGACGGTCCCGTCCGCCGGGGGCGTTCGCATTCGGTCAGGTAGCCGCCGTACGCCCGGCCCGCCGGTCGCCGCCGGGTAGGGTATCCGGACGTGCCGTCCACCGTCTCGGTCCTCACCCGCAACCGGAACTTCCGCAATCTCTTCCTCGCGGAGCTGGTGGTCTTCGGCGCCGACTGGTTCGTCATGGTGCCGCTGCTGGTGCTGCTGCCCGACCTGACCGGCAGTGGCGTGTGGGGCGCGCTGGTGCTCGCCGTCGACACCGGCATCGTGGCGTTGCTGCTGCCGTACACGGGCACGGTCGCCGACCGGTTCGACCGACGCAAGATCATGATCATTTCGAACGTCGCGGCCCTGCTCGGCGTGCTGCTGCTGCTCGGGGTGCGCGGCGCCGGGACCGCCTGGCTGGCGATGGTCGGGATCGGGGTGGTGGCGGTCGCCAAGGCGTTCTACTCCCCGGCGGCCCAGGCGGCGCTGCCGAACGTGCTCGACCCCGACGAGCTGGCCGCCGGCAACGCCGTCGCGGGCTCGGCCTGGGGCACCATGACCGTCGTCGGTGCCTCCCTGGGTGGCGTGCTCAGCGCCGCCGTCGGCCCGTACGCCTGCTTCTGGGTGGCGGCCGTGGGCCTGGTGGCCGCCGCGGGCCTGGCCACGCTGATCCGCCGGCCGTTGCAGGCGCCCCGCGACGCGGATCTGGCGGTGCAGCGGACCTGGCCAGCGATCCGCGAGGCGCTGGGCTACATCGGGCACCGGCCGAGGGTGCTGGCGCTGGTCACCGTGAAGTCGGCGGTCGGCCTCGGCAACGGCGTGCTGACCGTGTTCCCGCTGCTCGCGGCGGTGTACGGGGTCGGTCCGATCGGCACCGGGCTGCTCTTCGCCGTCCGCGGGGCGGGGGCGCTCGTCGGGCCGATCCTGATGCGCCGGGTGCTGACCAACCGGGCCTGGCTGCTGCCCGGGCTGGCGCTGTCCATGTCCCTCTACGGCCTGGCCTACCTCGGCACCTCGGTCGCCAACTGGTTCCCGCTGGTGCTGGCCCTGGTCTTCGTCGCCCACTTCGCGGGCGGCAGCAACTGGGTGATGTCGAACTTCGCGCTCCAGGGCGAGGTGCCGGACCGGCTGCGCGGCCGCGTCTTCGCCACCGACATGATGCTGGCGACCCTCGCCGTCTCGATCAGCCAGCTCGCGGTGGCCGCCGTGGTGGACACCGTGGACGAGCGGGTGGTGCTGGCCAGCTGCGGCCTCGTCACGGTGGTCTACGCGGTCGGCTGGCGGATCGCCACCCGCCGGCTCTCGCTCACGGACCCGGCCCCGCAGCCGACCCCGAGCGCCGCCCACTGACCCGCCCGGCAGCCGGCCCTCAGCCGCGGCCCGCTCCGGGCGTCGCTGACCCGCCCGCGCGGCCGGCGGTCAGCCGCGGCCCGCTCCGGGCGGCGCCCGCTGACCCGCGCGTCGGTCAGGGCCGGTCGGTCCCGGTGTCCGTCGGCGCGTCCGGCCGGGATCGGCCGCCCCACTGCGCCGGCACGTCGGCGCCGCCCTCCGCGGTCCACCCCGGGCCGGTCGGCGGCGCAGGCGCGGCGGTCGGCACCGGTTGACCGGTCGGCGCCGGGGCGATGGTCGGCACCGGCGCGCCGCCGGCGAGCGGTCGCCCGCCGAACGGGCCGGCCGCCGCGCCGCCCGCCCGCCGCCCGGCCAGCACGGCCGCGATCAGCAGACCCGTCCCGATCGGGTACGTCAGGGACTGCAGCCCGCCGTAGGCCAGGTTCATCAGCTGGAAGTTCGAGCGCCCCCAGTCGAAGTCGAACGCGCGGGGCAGCAGCAGGGTCCAGGCCACGCTGAGCACCGCGTTGACCAGCAGCACAGTGAGCCCGGACAGTGCCAGCAACCGGGGCTTTCGGGGCAGCCGCCGTCCCGCCGTCGCAGCCAGTACGAGGCCGACCAGCAGCACCAGCGCCGTGGGCGCCTGGAAGGCGGCCACCGTCGCCACGTACCCGAGTTCGCGCATCCCTGCCTCCCGCCGCCGTCCGTCGGGTCAGGCTAACGGACCGGCGGGGGTGCCCACCGTTTTGCGGAGGCGGCCCTGCGGCCCCGTCCCGATCCGGCGGGCGGAGACCCGCGTCGTCGGTGCGGAGCCCTAGCATGGGCCCGTGCCGACGAACTTCACCTCCGGCCCGGTCCGGGTCCGGGTCCCCGCCACCAGCGCCAACCTGGGGCCGGGGTTCGACGCCCTGGGGCTGGCCCTGACGCTGCACGACGACGTGGCCGCCGAGGTGACGGCGCGGGGCGTCACGGTGGCCGTGGCCGGGCAGGGCGCCGGGGAGCTGCCGGCCGACGACCGGCACCTGGTCGTCCGCGCCATGCGGGCGGCCTTCGACGTGCTCGGCGGGCAGCCGCCCGGGCTGGCCGTGGAGTGCGTCAACCGCATCCCACAGGCCCGTGGGCTGGGCTCCTCGTCCGCGGCGATCGTCGCCGGCGTGCTGCTGGCCCGTGCGCTGGTCACCGACGGCGAGAACCGCCTCGACGACGCCGCCGCGCTGCGCCTCGCCGCCGAGATCGAGGGCCATCCGGACAACGTGGCGCCGTGCCTGCTCGGCGGCTTCACCCTGGCCTGGACCGAGCCCTCCGGCGCCCGGGCGGTGTCGCTGCCGGTCGCCGACGGCGTACGACCGACGGTCTTCGTGCCGGCGGAGCGCGGCCTGACGGCGACCGCGCGGGCCGCGCTGCCGGCCACCGTGCCCCACGCCGACGCGGCGCTGAACGCCGGCCGCGCCGCGCTGCTGGTGCACGCGCTGACCGCCGACCCCGGTCTGCTGCTCCCGGCCACGGTCGACCGGCTGCACCAGGACTACCGCGCCGACGGCATGCCGGGCAGTGCCGAACTGGTGAAAGCGCTGCGTGGGGCCGGTGTGGCCGCTGTGATCAGCGGTGCGGGGCCGACCGTCCTGGCCCTGACCGCCCCACCCGAGGGCCTCGCGGCGGGAACAGGTTGGCAGGTCTGGCGGTTGGATCCAGACGGGAGCGGAGCACAGGTCACCCGGGGTAGACTGGGACACGCAGAGCGGGACCCTGTTGCCGCAGGTCGGAAGAGTTGATTACGCTCTAGACTTAGCACAGCCGCGAAGCATGCGATCTCCCTGCGGGTCGGCGCACCCCCGAAGCTTTCGGCGGTCAGCCCGTCACCCCTGCCTAGGCCCACGCCGCACCGCAGTGTTCACAGGTCGCCGCAAACGGCGAGACCCGCTCACCGACGTTTGGTGAGTCGGGAAACCGACCGGCTGCTGTGTCACAGACTCCCGCGACGCGTCCTTGCGAGGCGGGTGCACCGAGGCCGCCCGGCCACCTGGCTTTTCGACTCCGGGCAGTCCCGGCCTATCGAGGGAAGGAATCCATTGAGCGACACCACCGACGTGACGTCGGATGTTTCCAACGTCGCTGGCGATGCCACCACCGCCGCCGCCCCCGCCCGTCGTCGGCGTAGCGGCACCGGCCTGTCGGCAATGCTGCTGCCGGAGCTGCAGAGCCTGGCCGCCTCGCTCGGCATCTCGGGCACGGCCCGCATGCGCAAGGGCGAGCTGATCAGCGCGATCTCCGAGCGGCAGGGCGGCGCCGCCGCCGGGACCCCTCGACCGCGGGCCGAGGCCGCGGCCGCTGCCACCCGTGAGGAGGCCCGCGCCGAGGTCCGCGAGACCGAGCGGCCGGCGGCCGAGCGGCGCACCGCGGAGCAGGCTCCGGCGGAGCCGGCGGCGGTCGAGACGGAGCCCCGTGGCCGGACCCGGCGCAGCCGGACCGCCGCCTCCGAGGCACGGGCCGCGGAGGCCCGTCCGGCGGAGACGCGCCCGGCCGAGGCCCGTCCGGCGGAGACCCGTGTGGAAGAGGCCGAGGTTGGCGACCGCGCCGACCGGGGCGAGGGCCGTGGCCGTGAGCGCGGTGAGCGTGCTGAGCGCGGTGACCGAGCCGAGCGGGGCGACCGTGCCGAGCGGGGCGACCGTGCCGAGCGCGGCGGTGACCGTGCCGAGCGCGGCGGCGAGCGTGCCGAGCGCGGCGACCGCAACGAGCGGGGCGACCGTGGCGAGCGTGCGGAGCGCGGTGACCGCAACGAACGCGGCGAGCGCGCCGAGCGGGGCGACCGCAACGAGCGCGGCGACCGGGGCCAGCGCGTCGAGCGTGACAACGACGACGACGACGAGAGCGGCGGCCGGCGCGGCCGGCGCAGCCGGTTCCGCGACCGCCGCCGTGGCCGCGGTGAGCGGGCCGAGGGCGGTGGCACCGGCGACGGCGGGCGCGAGCGCGAGCCGCAGGTCGGCGAGGACGACGTCCTCGTCCCGGTGGCCGGCATCATCGACGTGCTCGACAACTACGCCTTCGTGCGGACCACCGGCTACCTGGCCGGCCCGAACGACGTCTACGTCTCGATGTCGCAGATCAAGAAGTACGGTCTGCGTCGCGGTGACGCCATCACCGGTGCGGTGCGCGCCTCCTCGCGCGACGGCGAGCAGCGGCGGGACAAGTACAACCCGCTGGTGCGGCTGGACACCATCAACGGGATGGAGCCGGACGAGGCGAGGCGCCGGCCGGAGTTCTACAAGCTCACCCCGCTCTACCCGCAGGAGCGGCTGCGGCTGGAGACCGAGCCGCACATCCTCACCACCCGGGTCATCGACCTGGTCATGCCGCTCGGCAAGGGCCAGCGTGCGCTGATCGTGTCGCCGCCGAAGGCGGGCAAGACGATGGTGCTCCAGGCCATCGCGAACGCGATCACGCACAACAACCCGGAGTGCCACCTGATGGTGGTGCTGGTGGACGAGCGGCCCGAAGAGGTCACCGACATGCAGCGGTCGGTGAAGGGTGAGGTCATCGCGGCGACGTTCGACCGTCCGCCGCAGGACCACACCACGGTGGCCGAGCTGGCGATCGAGCGGGCGAAGCGCCTGGTCGAGCTGGGCCACGACGTGGTCGTGCTGCTCGACTCGGTGACCCGCCTCGGTCGGTCGTACAACCTGGCGGCGCCGGCCAGCGGTCGGATCATGTCGGGTGGTATCGACTCCACCGCGCTCTACCCGCCGAAGCGCTTCCTGGGCGCGGCCCGCAACATCGAGAACGGCGGCTCGCTGACCATCCTCGCCACCGCGCTGGTGGAGACCGGGTCCATGGCGGACACGGTCATCTTCGAGGAGTTCAAGGGCACCGGCAACGCGGAGCTGAAGCTGGACCGGAAGATCGCCGACAAGCGCATCTTCCCGGCCATCGACATCCACCCGTCCGGCACGCGCAAGGAGGAGATCCTGCTCGCGCCGGAGGAGCTGGCCATCATCCACAAGCTCCGGAAGGTCCTGCACTCGCTGGACTCGCAGGCGGCGCTGGACCTGCTGCTCGACAAGCTCAAGCAGACCCGCACCAACATCGAGTTCCTGATGCAGATCGCCAAGTCGACGCCGGGGGAGTGACCCTCCCCGGGTGAGACGAGCGAGAAGGGCACGGCCACGAGGCCGTGCCCTTCTCGCGTCCCGGGCTCCGGTGCGGTGGTGCTGCCGGCCCGCGTCGGTGACGATCCGTGACCGGCCCTCGACTCGCCCACGACATGACGCTACGTGAGCGAATTTGGCGGCCCGGCTAGCCTGCCTTCCTGCGTCGCCGCCGCGGGTGCCTGCTGAACAGGGATTCTGCCGGAAGGTGCGCTCCCGCCGCCGTATCCTTCACGCTCCCTTTGCTCTGCATCCACATGCGCACCGCTCACGCGGCGTGCCCGGTGCCGATATGGCTGCAGAGCAAAGGGGACGGAGCCAGGGGTGGGGAAGGCCGGCCGGGACCGTCCACTCTCGGTTACCGGATGCGGCGCCGTCGTGGCCCGTGGGCGCGTTGGTGAACGCGGTAGGGCCCGGCCGCGTGCGCCACGGTGTGGTCCGCGGGTGGCGGCGACGCGACGGCGACGGCAGCCGGACGGGTGGAGTTTTCCTTCGCTTTGGGCAACAGGTATTGAAACTTCTATTCACCGTCCGGTTGACTGTCGCCCATGCGTACCCGCAGACGATCCGCCCGGCTCGCAGGCGTCCTGCTGCTGACGCCGCTGCTCACCCTGGCCGGCACCGTGCCGGCGAACGCCGGTGCGCCGGCTCCGGCCACCGACCCCTCCGCCACCGCGGCCGAGGACGCACCGCGTGCCTCCTCGTACTCCACGGGCTCCGTGACGCTCGCCGGCGACCCGGCCGCGAGCACCTCGGCCGCCGCGGCCCCGACCGGCCTGGAGCCGGCCGGCGGGCTGGAGACCGCGAAGACCACCCGCCCGGTCGCCCCGGGCCTCGCCCTGACCTCCTTCGACCGGTACGACGCCGACGGCTGGCTGCGCGCCGACGCGCTCACCGCCGACCTCACCGGTGGCCTCACCGTGGACTACGTCAACTCCGGCGCGGTCAGCCGGGCCGAGCCCCTGCGCGGCGCCGTCGACGCGGCCCGGGCGGTCGCCGCGGTCAACGGCGACTTCTTCGACATCAACAACTCCGGTGCCGCCCAGGGCGTCGGCGTCCGCGACGGCCAGCTGGTCCAGTCCGCGGTCAACGGGCACCGCAACGCCGTCGCGATCACCACCGAGGGGCTCGGCCGCGTCATCGAGGTGAACTTCGACGGCACCGCGACGCTGCCCACCGGTCCGGTGACGTTGACCCAGTTCAACAACATGATCCAGGCGAACGGGATCGGCGTGTTCACCGCGCTCTGGGGGTCGTACACCCGGGAACGTGCGGTCGCCGGCGCCACCCGCGTCACGGAGGTCACGGTGGTCGACGGCCGCGTCGCCACCGTCGGCGGCACGGCCGGCAGCGGGGCGGTCCCGGCCGGCACCACCGTGCTGCTCGGCCGCGACGCCGGCGCGGACGCCCTCGCCGGGCTGCGCCCCGGCGACCCGGTGACCGTCGCCTACCAGCCCAAGCCGGCCGACGGCAGCACCCTGCACGCGGCGGTCGGCGGCGGCAACGTGCTGGTCCGCGACGGCGTGGTGCAGAGCATCGCGGACGCGTCGCTGGCTCCGCGCACGTCCGTCGGCTTCTCCGCCGACGGGCGTCGCATGATCATGCTGACCGTGGACGGCCGGCAGGTCGACAGCCGCGGCGTCACCCAGACCGAGATGGGCCGCATGATGGCCGAACTCGGCGCGCACCACGCGCTCAACCTCGACGGCGGCGGCTCCTCGACGCTGCTCGCCCGGGAGCCGGGCGCGGCGGCCGTGCAGGTGGAGAACAGCCCGTCCGACGGCAGCGAGCGTGCCGTGCCCAACGGCCTGGCCATCTACGCGCCCAAGGGCAGCGGCCGGCTCACCGGGTACTGGCTGGAGACCGCCAGCGACCCGACCAGCGCCCCGGGCGTCGCGCCGGTGCGCGGCGGGCGGCCCGACCGCGTCTTCCCCGGCCTGACCCGACGGCTCACCGCCGCCGGGCACGACGAGACGTACGGCCCGGCGGCCGGCGCGCCGAAGTGGCGGGCCAACCCGGCGGTGCACGGCGTCGTCGACGACAAGGGCCGCTTCCGGGCCGGCCTGCCCGGGCGCACCACGGTCACCGCCTGGCGGGACGAGGCCAGTGGCACCCTCGACCTGACCGTGCTCGGGCCGCTGGCCCGGGTCGACTCCACCGTGGACCGGGTCGGCCTGACCGGCGCGCAGGGCAGCGCGCTGTTCGGCGTGGTCGGCTACGACGCCGAGGGCAACACCGCCCCGATCGAGCCGGCCGACCTGAAGCTCGACTACGACAAGGACCTGCTCCGGATCGTCCCGACCGCCGACGGCAACCTCGCCGTCACCGCCCTGCGGGACACCGGTTCGGCGCTGGTCACCGTCCACGTCGGCCGGAGCAGCACCGTCCTGCCGGTCACCGTCGGGCTCACCGACGTGCCGGTGGCCACCTTCGACGACGCGGCGGCCTGGAAGTTCAGCCAGGCCCGGGCCAGCGGCGCGGTCGCGCCCGCGCCGGGCCGCACCGGCACGGGCCTGAAGATGACGTACGACTTCAGCCAGTCGACCGGCACCCGGGCCGCGTACGCGGACCCGCCGGCCTGGATCGAGGTGGCCGGCCAGCCGCAGGCGTTCGGCATGTGGATCCACGGCAACGGCACGGGGGAGTGGCCCAGCCTGCACCTGCACGACGCGCAGAACACCCAGCACGTCCTGCGCGGCCCGCTGATCACCTGGACGGGCTGGAAGTACGTCGAGCTGGCCGTGCCCGCCGGGGTGCAGTACCCGGTGCGGGTCCGCCGGTTCTACGTGGCGGAGACCAACGCCGCCGCGCAGTACCGCAGCGAGGTGGTCATCGACGACCTGGTGGCGAAGGTGCCGCCGACGGTCGACGCGCCGGCCGAGACGCCGCGTACCGACCGGGTGGTGCTGCGCGACGGCACGGTGGACGGGGCGCCCTGGCGCTTCGCGGTGATGTCCGACGCGCAGTTCGTCGCGGCGAACCCGGACAGCGACCTGGTCGCCCAGGCCCGCCGTACGCTCCGCGAGGTCAAGGCCGCGAAGCCGGACTTCCTGGTGATCAACGGCGACTTCGTGGACACCGCCTACCCGGCGGACTTCGCGCTGGCCAAGCGGCTGCTGGACGAGGAGCTCGGCGGCGAACTGCCGTACTACTACGTGCCCGGCAACCACGAGATCATGGGCGCCCCGATCGCCAACTTCAAGGCCGCCTTCGGCGACACCGAGCGGACCTTCGACCACAAGGGCACCCGCTTCGTCACGCTGAACTCGTCGACCGGCTCGCTGCGCGGCGGCGGCTTCGACCAGGTACGGATGCTGCGCGAGGCGCTCGACTCGGCGGCCGGTGACGCGGGCGTCGGCTCGGTGGTCGTGCTGCACCACCACCCGCCGCGCGACCCCAGCCCGGCCAAGGCCAGCCAGCTCGGCGACCGGAAGGAGGCGGCGCTGCTGGAGCAGTGGCTGGCCGACTTCCAGCACCGCACCGGCAAGGGGGCCGCGTTCGTCGGCGGCCACGTCGGCACCTTCCACGCCGACCGGGTCGACGGGGTGCCGTACCTGATCAACGGCAACGCGGGCAAGAACCCCTCCACCCCGGCCGACCAGGGCGGCTTCACCGGGTGGACGGAGTTCGGGGTGGACCCGGTGAGCCCGGCCGAGGCCGACCGGGCCCGGCGCAACCCGCTCGTCGAGGGCCCGCGCTGGGTCGCCGCCGAGTTCCACGCGCACGTCGACGCGCTCGCCCTGGCCGCCCCGGCCAGCGTCCCGGTCGGCGCCCCGGCGACGGTCACCGCCACGGTGACCCAGCCCGGCGGGCGTACGGTGCCGGTGGCCGCGCCGGTGAGCGCGGACTGGTCCGCCTCGCCGAACGTGCACGTCGGCTCGGTCCTCGGGCTGAAGCCCTGGCACGTGGCCCGCTTCGACCCGGCCACCGGCAAGCTCACCGCCCTGCGCCCCGGCGCGCAGGTCAAGCTGGCCGTCGCGGTCAACGGGGCCCAGGCCGAGGCCACGGTCACCCTGACGGCCGCCGCCGCGGCTCCCGCCGCCTGAGGCGCGGGAGGGGCACCTTCCGACGCCCGGCGTGTGGAAGGCGCCCCTCCCGACGTCGCTCTGAAGGCCCGCACCGGTTCCCGGTGCGGGCCTTTCAGAAGTCGCCCTCGGCCACCTGGAAGACGGTGAGGCCGAGGGCGCGCCACATCCGCACCACCTGCTGACGGTCGTCGAAGACGCCGACCACCCGGTAGCGGTCGGCGATCTCGCGCTCGTAGATCTCCCGCTTGACCACGGAGTCCTTCCGGCTGTCGCCGACGGCGCGCAGGTGCAGCCCGAGGTGGGGGACCCGGACGTGTCGGGCCAGCCACGCCTCGGTGGCGGCGCGGGCGGTGGCGTCCCGGCCCGAGCAGAAGACCACCCCGTACCCGGCGGCGTGCATCGCCCGGACCGCCGCGATCACCGCCGGGTTCGGCTCGTCCTCGCCGACCCGGGCCATGTCGTACGGGCTGCGCGAGACGTTCAGCGCGACCGTGCCGTCGATGTCGACCAGGACGATCTCCGGCGGCTCGGTCGACGGGGCGTGCACCGTGGCGGGCCGCCCCGGCCGGGCCTGCGGCACGGGCAGCGGCAGCGTACGGCCCTCCAGGTAGCGCTCGTGCAGCCGGCGGATCCACGCCTCGCCGACCCTCTCGGCCTCGGGGCGGGCGGCGTCGCGGCGCAGGCACTCCGCGAGCGGCACGTCGGTGAAGTCGTGCACCTCGAACTCGGCGCCGTGCCGGGCGGCCAGGTCGGCCCAGTCGCGCAGGGTCCGCGACCGCAGGTTGGTGTCGTCGACGCAGACGTCGGCCCGGGCCCGCAGCAGCGCCTCGACCTGCGCCCGCTGCACGACGGTGACCTGCCACTCCGCCCACTGCGTGAACAGCCGCTCGCCGTGCAGCATCCGGCGCAGGTCGTCCCGGTTGACCCGGACCACGGACGGCTGGAGCGTCCGGGCGAACGTGGTCTTGCCCGAGGCGGGCAGTCCCCGGGTGGCGATCAGGCGGGCCATCGGGTCCTCCGTGTCGTACGGCGTCGGCGGTCGCGGCGCCTGCGGCGCGTGCCCCGGGCGGGGCACCACGCCGACGGCGGCCGTGTCGGGTGAATGCCCGGCCCGGCGTCGGGAATGCGGGAGGTGGGGCGTGCGTTGTCGATGCCGGACCAGCCGTGCGGCCCGATTGCCGGGTCGGCGCACGCCCATGGCACACTGGTCAATCGGCCACCGGTTCCGGTTCACGCCCGAGCCCGTCGCGCGCCGCGACGGACACCGACGGCGACCCGGCGACCACCCACGAGAGGACCGAGGCGAGATGAAGTCCAACATCCACCCGGAGTACGTGACCACCGAGGTCAGCTGCTCCTGCGGCAACACGTTCACCACCCGCAGCACCGCCAAGGGCGGCTCGATCCACGTCGAGACCTGCAGCGCCTGCCACCCGTTCTACACCGGCAAGCAGCGCGTCCTGGACACCGCGGGCCGGGTGGCCAAGTTCCAGCAGAAGTACGCCAAGGTTCAGGCCAAGAAGGCCAAGTAACTCCTCGTTCGACGCCCGCGCCCGGTTTCGTGCCGGACGCGGGCGTCGTCCGTATCTCCCCGGATTCCGCCCGCGTCGTCGAAGGAGCCTCCCCCGCATGAGCAGTGAGCGTCTGGCCGCCCTCCTCGACGAGTACGCCGAGCTGGAGAAGCGGCTGGCCGACCCGGCCATCCACGCCGACCAGGGCGCCGCCCGCCGCGTCGGCCGCCGGTACGCCGAGCTGGTGCCGCTGCACAAGGCGGCCGGGGAGCTGGAGCAGGCCCGCGCCGACCTCGCCGCCGCCCGGGAACTGGCCGCCGAGGACGCGTCCTTCGCCGCCGAGGCCGAGTCGATCGCGGCGAGCCTGCCGGCGCTGGAGCAGCGGCTGTCGGAGCTGCTGATCCCGCGCGACCCGCACGACGCCAAGGACGTGATCGTCGAGATCAAGGCGGGCGAGGGCGGCGAGGAGTCCGCGCTGTTCGCCGGCGACCTGCTGCGCATGTACACCCGGTACGCCGAGCGGCGCGGCTGGGTCACCGAGGTGCTCGACGCCCAGGACTCGGACCTGGGCGGGGTGAAGGACGTCTCGCTGGCGATCAAGACCAAGGGCGTGCCCGAGGGCGGCAACGGCGTCTGGTCCCGGCTCAAGTGGGAGGGCGGCGTGCACCGGGTGCAGCGCGTCCCGGTCACCGAGTCGCAGGGCCGCATCCACACGAGCGCCGCCGGCGTGCTGGTGCTGCCGGAGGCCGAGGACGTCGACGTCACCATCGACCCGAACGACCTGCGCATCGACGTGTTCCGCTCGTCGGGACCGGGCGGCCAGTCGGTGAACACCACCGACTCGGCGGTCCGGATCACGCACGTCCCGACCGGCATCGTGGTCTCCTGCCAGAACGAGAAGTCCCAGTTGCAGAACCGCGAGCAGGCGATGCGGATCCTGCGCGCCCGGCTGCTGGCGGCGGCCCAGGAGCAGGCCGACGCGGCCGCCTCGGACGCCCGCAAGGCGCAGGTGCGCACCGTGGACCGCTCGGAGCGGATCCGCACCTACAACTTCCCGCAGAACCGGATCACCGACCACCGGATCGGCTACACCGCGTACAACCTGGACCTGGCGCTCGCCGGCGACCTGGACGGCGTCCTCGACGCGCTCGTGGAGGCCGACCGCACCGCCCGCCTCGCTGGCGACACCGAGTTGGCCCGCCGCTGACCCCCGCCCGCCGACGGGGTCAGGACGCCCGGGGGCGGGCCTTCGCGCGGAGCATCGCGCGGTCGGCGGCCTCGAAGGCGGTGCCGAGGGCGTCGCGCAGGCCCGGGCCGGTGGCGCCCACCTCGGCGAAGCCGACGCTGACGCCGACGGGGGTGCCGGGCACCAGCGACTCCCAGTCCTCCGTGCGCACCGCCGCGTCGATCCGGCGGCCCACCTCGGCTGCCTCGGCCATCCCGGCGCCGGGCAGCACCACCACGAACTCGTCCCCGCCGTAGCGGGCCACGAAGTCGCCCCGGCGCATCACCCGGTTGATCACCCCGGCGACGCGCTGGAGGACCAGGTCACCGGAGTGGTGCCCGTGCCGGGTGTTGACGGCCTTGAAGCCGTCCAGGTCGCAGACGCCGATGACCACCCGGTCGCCGTGGGCGACCAGGGTGGCGATGTAGCGCTCCAGCCGCCGCCGGTTGGGCAGGCCGGTCAGCGGGTCGGTCAGCGCCTCGCCCTCGAAGCGGGCGGCCTCGCGGCGCATCTCCTCGTGGTCGATGCGGGCGGCGATGCCGTCGATGTAGACGTCCCGGAGCCGGTCGTTGCGCTGGGCGGCCAGCCGGAACGCCAGCCGGTCGGCCCGGTGCGCCCCCGCGTGGTCGCCGGCGCGGGCCAGGGCGACGCTGCGCAGCCGGGCCGGTTCGGCCGCGCCCAGTGTCTCGGTGGAGACC
Organism: Micromonospora sp. URMC 107; assembly: GCF_051386315.1. Lineage (NCBI taxonomy): Bacteria > Bacillati > Actinomycetota > Actinomycetes > Micromonosporales > Micromonosporaceae > Micromonospora > Micromonospora sp. URMC 107. The sequence continues at coordinate 26,942 of NZ_JBPQTK010000021.1, read as the reverse complement.
CGCACGGTGTCCAGCCGGGTGACGGCCTCGATGGGCCGTCCCTCGGCGACGGCCAGGCAGACCTGGCCGAGCTGGCGCATGTCGCGGGCCCGGGCGCTGTCCCCGCCGTGGCCGAGCAGCCGGGCCGGGGCGGCCTCCGTGTCGACGTCCAGCCGGTCGCCGAGGGCGGCCCGCCGGGCGGCGGCGTAGCCGTACGCGGCCAGGCTGCTCGGGCGCAGCTTCCCGGCCCGCCCGCTGCGCAGGAACCGGTCGAGGTCGGCGGCGACGTCCCGCAGCACCCGCAGGCAGCCGTCGCTGTCGCCGTTGTGGTCCAGCGCCACGGCGTTGCGCAGCCGGATGCCGGGGGCGGCGAAGGTCTCCTCCGGGATCTCGGCGGCGCTGCCGAGCTGCCGGGCCCGCTCGATCGCGCCGAGGGCGTAGCCGTGGAAGCTGAGGTACGAGTAGGCCATCGCCAGGTCGTGCCAGCCCCACGCGGTGTCCCGGTCGGGGTCGCCCACCGCGCCCAGCGCCCGGGCGGCCTTCACGAGGTGGGTGACGCAGCGGTCCAGCGCGCCCTGGTGGTGCGCGGCGAGGGCGGCCAGCGCGTTGAGGTGCCCGAGCAGGTAGGGCTCGGCGAGGTCGCGGACGGCGGTGGAGGCCTCCTCGACGGCCCGGGTGTACTCCGCCGTCCGCCCCAGGTTGATCACCGCGGAGAGGCGCTGCACCAGGGCGTCGGCCCGCGCGTACGGGTCGGTGGTGGTGGCCGCGACCCGGTCGAGGATCGCGTACGCCTCGGCGGAGCGGCTGGACTCCTGGAGGGCGCGCGCCCGCGTCAGGGCGTCAACCTGGTCGGTGACCCGGTCGAGCCAACCCACCGCGACCTCCTGTCGGTGTGCGTCCGGACGCATCCGCTCGTGATGTCCAGCGCGACGCCCCATGATTATCTCGTGACCACCGTGCCGCAACACCCGTCCGAAGGGACGAGACGGCAGCGTCCTTCCGTGGCGTTGGCCCGGGCGTCCCGGGCGCTCGCCGACGCCGGGATCGCCTCGGCCCGGGCCGAGGCGGAGCAGTTGGCCGCGTACGTGCTGGCGGTGCCCCGGGGGCGGCTGGCGCTGGCCGACGACTTCACCGCCGACCAGCTCGACCGGTTCGACGAGCTGGTCGCGCGGCGGGCCGGGCGGGAACCGTTGCAGCACCTCACCGGCAGCGCCGGCTTCCGGCACCTGGAGTTGGCCGTCGGGCCGGGCGTCTTCGTGCCCCGGCCGGAGACCGAGCTGCTCGCCGGCTGGGGGATCGCGCAGGGCCGGCGGCTGGGCGCCGGGCTGGTGGTGGATTTGTGCAGCGGCTCGGGGGCGATCGCCCTCTCGGTCGCCCAGGAGCTGCCGGCGGCCCGGGTGGTGGCGGTGGAACGCTCGGCGGCGGCGCTGCCCTGGCTGCGGCGCAACGCGGCGGCCCGGGCCGCCGCGGGGGACCGGCCGATCGAGGTGGTGGCGGCGGACGTCACCGCCGCCGACCTGCTCGCCGACCTGGTGGGCCGGGTCGACGTGCTGCTCTGCAACCCGCCGTACGTGCCGTCGGACGTGGCCGTGCCCCCGGAGGTGGGCCGGTACGATCCGGCGAACGCGGTCTTCGGTGGCGCGGACGGCCTTGCGGTGATCCGCCCCGTGATCGCCCGGGCGGCGGCGCTGCTGCGCCCCGGCGGGGTGTTCGGTGTCGAGCACGACGACACGCACGGCGCGGCGGTGCCCGACCTGCTCGCCGGGGACGGCCGGTTCGAGGCGGTCGCCGACCATCCGGACCTCACCGGGCGGCCCCGCTTCGCGACCGCGTCCCGGCGGGCGGACGGCCAGCACGCCGCCGCCGGCGCGACGTGGCAGACTGACTCCTCGTGATGCTCTACGACTGCCGGTCGCCCGCCGACCGGGACCGCGGCATCGCCGCTGCCATCGAGGCGGTCAAGAACGGCGAGCTCGTCGTCCTGCCGACCGACACGGTCTACGGGATCGGCGCGGACGCGTTCACCCCCTACGCGGTCAAGGCCCTGCTGGACGCCAAGGGCGGCCGTCAGGTGCCGCCGCCGGTGCTGATCGGCTCCCGGCACACCCTCGACGGCCTGGTCTACTCGCTGCCCCAGGCGGCCCGGGACCTCGTCGAGGCGTTCTGGCCGGGGGCGCTGACCATCATCGTGGCGCACTCACCCAGCCTGCGCTGGGACCTCGGCGACTCCTCCGGGACGGTGGCGGTGCGGATGCCGCTGCACCCGGTGGCGCTGGAGGTGCTGCGCGAGACCGGCCCGATGGCGGTCGCCTCGGCCAACAAGACCGGCCAGCCGGCCGCCCTCACCGCCGAGGAGGCCCGCGACCAGCTCGCCTACTCGGTGCGGGCCTACCTGGAGGCCGGGCCCTGCCCGGATCCGGTGCCGAGCACGATCGTGGACCTCACCGGCGAGGTGCCGCAGGTCCTCCGCCAGGGTGCCGTCGGGCTGGAGAAGCTCCGCGACGTGGTGCCCGACATCCTCGCCGGCCAGGGGGTCTGAGTGCCTCCGTTCACCGTGTTGCACGTGTGCATGGGCAACATCTGCCGGTCTCCGATGGCGGAGCGGCTGCTGGCCCTCGCCGTCCGGGAGCGGCTGGCCCGCCGCGAGGTCGACCCGGCGCGTGCCGACGAGCTGCTGCACAGCCACAGCGCCGGCACCGGCGGCTGGCACGCCGGCGAGGAGATGAACCCGCCGGCGTCGCGCCAGGTGACCGCCCGGGGCGGCAGCGCCGACGACTTCGCCGCGCGCAAGCTCCGGTCGGACCACATCGACGCCGCCGACCTCGTCCTCACCGCCACCGCCGACCAGCAGGAGTACGTGGTGGCGCTGCGCCCCGACGCCGCGGCGCGCACGTTCGTGCTGGGCGAGTTCGGCCGGCTGCTCGCCGGGGTGGACGCCGCCGGGCTGCCGCCGGCCGAGGCGACCCCCGACGCGGTGTACGCGCGGGGCGTGGCCCTGGTGGAGGCCGCTCACGCCGCCCGCCTGGGCGCCACCTCGCTGCCCACCGACGATCTCGACGACCCGTGGGGGCGCGGCGACCAGTGCTTCAGCCGGGTCGCCGACGAGATCGAGGAGACCGTCCACCCCCTCGCCGCCGTGCTCCTGCCGTAACCCGCCCGAGTAACCCCCGCGCGTGAGTTTCCTGCGGGTTTGGGGGAAAGGGGCGGTCGAGAGGGGCTTTCGGGTCATTCTGGGTGGGTCCTGACCGGCTCCTGCGGGGAGAGCTGATGACCCGGGCACGCCTCGACAAACTGTTCACCGTGCTGATCGCCGGCGTGCTGGCCGGGCTGGCGCTCGCGGTGGCGGCCCTCCCGGCCGCGCTGGTCTTCGGCATCGGGTTCTCGGCGCTCGCCGCGCCGTACTCCGAGCTGCCGAACACGCTGCGTACGCCGCCGACGCCGCAGCGCTCGAACCTCTACGCCAACGACGGCACCACCCTGATCACCTCCTTCTACCAGGAGGACCGGGTGGACGTGCCGCTGACCGAGGTGGCGCCGGTGATGCGGCAGGCGATCATCGCCGCCGAGGACGCCCGGTTCCACGAGCACAGCGGGGTCGACCTGCGCGGCGTGGTGCGGGCCTTCACCGTCAACCAGCGCGACGGCACGACGAGGCAGGGCGCGTCCACGCTGACCATGCAGTACGTCCGCAACGTGCTCAGCAACGACCCCCGGCTGAGCGAGCGGCAGCGCGCCGCCGCCACCGAGCTGACCACCGCGCGCAAGATCCAGGAGATGCGGTACGCGCTCGCCCTGGAGCGGGAGCTGACCAAGGACGAGATCCTCGGCCGCTACCTCAACATCGCCTACTTCGGCGCGGGCGCGTACGGGGTGGCCGCCGCGAGCCGGCGCTACTTCTCCAAGCCGCCGGCGGAGCTCACCCTGGCCGAGGCGGCGCTGCTGGCCGGCCTGGTCCGTTCCCCGCACACCGACGACCCGATCAACGGCGACGCGGACGCCGCGCTCGCCCGCCGGGCGTACGTGCTCGACCGGCTGGTGGAGTCCGGGCAGGTGCCGGCCGACGCGGCGGCCCGGGCCGGGGCGGAGCAGTTGCGGCTGCGGCCCAGCCAGACGCCGAACGACTGCACGGCGGTGTCGGCGGAGCACAACGACTGGGGCTTCTTCTGCGACTGGTTCACCCGCTGGTGGAACGCCCAGCCGGCGTTCGGCGCGACGGTCGACGAGCGGCAGCTCACGCTGCGCCGGGGCGGGTTCTCGATCGTCTCCTCGCTCGATCCCGCCGTGCAGCGCGCCACCAGCGAGCAGGTCCGCCGGATCTACTCCGTGGACGACCGCCGGGCGGCGCCGACGGCGGTGGTCCAGCCCGGCACGGGCCGGGTGCTCGCGATGGCGGTGAACCGCAACTACGGCGTGGCCGCCAACCCGGCCGGGCAGAAGAACCACCCGAACACGGTCAACCAGCTGGTCGCCGGGGGCGGGGCGATCGAGGGCTACCAGGCGGGCTCCACGTTCAAGGTCTTCACCATGCTGGCGGCGCTGGAGTCCGGGCTGCCGCTGAGCACCGAGTTCGACGCGCCGGAGCGGATTCTGACCGACTACTCGGCGACCGGGGCGGCGAGCTGCGACGGGTACTGGTGCCCGCGCAACGCCAACGCCTCGATGGACGGCCGGCACAGCATGTGGACCGCCTTCGGCGAGTCGGTCAACACGTACTTCGCCTGGCTGACCGAGCGGGTCGGCGCGGACCGGGTCGTGGAGATGGCCGAGCGGCTCGGCATCGTCTTCCGCTCGGAGGACGACGCGCGGCTGGCCCGCCACGGCGCGCGCGAGTGGGGGCCGTTCACCCTCGGCGTCTCCGCCACCACCCCGCTCGACCTGGCTGGCGCGTACGCCGCGGTGGCGGCCGAGGGCTCGTGGTGCGCGCCGCTGCCGGTCGTCTCGATCGCCGACGCGGCCGGCCGGCCGGTGGCCGCCGCGCGGCCGAACTGCCGGCAGGCGGTGGACGTGGACGTGGCCCGGGCGGCGGCCGACGCGGCCCGCTGCGCGGTCGGCGACCAGTCGATGTACGGGCAGTGCGCCCGCAGCACCGCCGAGGTGCTGCGCCACCAGCTCGGCCGTCCGGTGGCGGGCAAGACGGGCAGCTCGGACGGGTACGCGACGGAGACCGTGGTCGCCTTCACCCCGCAGCTGGCGGTCGCCTCGATCGCCGCGAACCCCGACGACCCGCGCGACGCGGTGGGCCAGCGGGTGCAGCGGCAACTGGTCGAGGCGGTGGGGGAGGTGCTCGCCTTCGCGCTGCGCGACGAGCCGGTCCGCGACTTCGTGCCGCCCAGCGAGACGACCGCCTTCCGGCTCACCGGGGCCCGCGCCGGCAACTGAGCCGGCGCGCCTCAGCGGCGCGGGGACGCGGCGACCGCCCGGCGGGCCGCCTGCTCGGCCTGGCGGGCGATGTTGCGGGCCATCCCGCCGAAGACCACCGCGTGGAAGGGCGCCACCGCGCCCCAGTACGCGTGCCCGGGCAGCCCGCGCGGCAGGAACACCGCCCGCTGCTGGTAGCGGCTGCCGCCGCCGTCCACCCGGAGCACCCGCATCTCCAGCCAGGCCCGGCCCGGCAGCCGCATCTCGGCGCGCAGCCGCAGCAGCTCGCCGGGCACGATCTCCTCCACCCGCCAGAAGTCCAGCGCCTCGCCGACCTGGAGGCGGTGCGGGTCGCGCCGGCCGCGGCGCAGCCCGACGCCGCCGATCAGCCGGTCCAGCCAGCCCCGGACCGACCAGGCCAGCGGGAACGAGTACCAGCCGTGCTCCCCGCCGACGCCCTCGACGACCCGCCACAGGGCCTCCGGCGGGGCGTGCACCGCCCGCTCGCGGACGTCGGTGTAGGCGGTCCCGCCGGACCACTCCGGGTCGCTGGGCAGCGGCTCGGCCGGCGCGTCGGGGCCGCTCGCGGTCGACCAGCGGGTCTCCACCTCGCCGTCGCGGACCTTCGTCAGGGCCGCCGCGACCGCCTGGTCGAAGCCGGTCAGCCCCTCCGGCGGGTCGGGGACGTAGGCGGCGATGTCGTGCTCGTGGGCGACGGCCTCGTGCACCAGGCTCTCCACCAGTGGCCGGGCGATCGCGTTCGGCACCGGCGTGACCAGCCCGACCCAGTGCGAGGAGAGCGACGGCGTCAGCGGTCGCACCGGCACGATGGCCCGCCTACGCAGCCCGGCCACCCGCGCGTACCGCTGCATCATGTCCTCGAAGGTGAGGATGTCCGGCCCGCCGATGTCGAAGGCACGGTTGACCTCCGGCGGCAGGCTCGCGCAGCCGGCCAGGTAGCGCAGCACGTCCCGGACGGCGATCGGCTGGATGCGGTTGCGGACCCAGCGGGGGGTGACCATGGCCGGCAGCCGCTCGGTCAGGTAGCGCAGCATCTCGAACGAGGCCGAGCCGGACCCGATGATCACCGCGGCCCGCAGCACCGCCGTCGGCACCCCGCTGTCGAGCAGGATCCGCCCGACCTCGGCCCGGGAGCGCAGGTGCGCCGACGGGACCTCCCGGTCCGCGGCCGGCTCCGGCCCGCCCAGGTAGACGATCCGGCGTACGCCCGCGGCCCGCGCGGCCTCGGCGAACCCGGTGGCGGCCTCCCGGTCGGCGGCCTCGAAGCCGGCCTGGCCGAGCGAGTGCACCAGGTAGTACGCGACGTCCACGCCCTCGAACGCGGCCGGCAGCGTCTCCGGCCTGCGCAGGTCGCCCTCGGCGATCTCGGTCCGCGCCGCCCACGGCACGTCCCGCAGCCGTCCCGCCTTGCGGGCCAGGCAGCGCACCGTGTGCCCCTCGGTCAGCAGCCGGGGCGCGAGTCGCCCGCCGATGTAACCCGTCGCTCCGGTGACCAGGCATCTCACGGTCTCCAGTGTGCGGCCCAATAGACTCTGGCGTTGTGGCAACTGAGACGAGCACCTTCTGGGGGCCGGACTTCGACCAGCTCCGCACGACCGACCCGGAGATCGCCGGGGTGGTGCTCGGCGAGCTGGACCGGCTCCGGGGCGGGCTGCAACTGATCGCCAGCGAGAACCTCACCTCGCCGGCGGTGCTGGCCGCGCTCGGCTCGACCCTGACCAACAAGTACGCCGAGGGCTACCCGGGCCGGCGCTACTACGGCGGCTGCGCCGAGGTCGACCGGGCCGAGGAGATCGGCATCGCCCGGGCGAAGGAGCTCTTCGGCGCCGAGCACGCCAACCTCCAGCCGCACTCGGGGGCGAGCGCCAACCTGGCCGCGTACGCCGCGCTGGTCCAGCCGGGGGACACGGTGCTCGCCATGGACCTGCCGCACGGCGGCCACCTCACCCACGGCAGCCGGGTCAACTTCTCCGGCAAGTGGTTCCACACGGTCGGCTACACCGTCCGGCGGGACACCGAGCTGATCGACTACGACGAGGTGCGCGACTTGGCCCTCGCGCACCGGCCGAAGATGATCATCTGTGGCGCGACGGCGTACCCCCGACTGATCGAGTTCGCGCGGTTCCGCGAGATCGCCGACGAGGTCGGGGCGTACCTGATGGTCGACGCCGCGCACTTCATCGGGCTGGTCGCCGGGCAGGCCGTCCCGTCGCCCGTGCCGCACGCCGACGTCGTCTGCGCCACCACGCACAAGGTGCTGCGCGGCCCGCGCGGCGGCATGATCCTCTGCCGGGAGTCGCTGGCCCAGCGCATCGACAAGGCGGTCTTCCCGTTCACCCAGGGCGGCCCGCTGATGCACGCCGTCGCCGCCAAGGCGGTCGCGCTACGCGAGGCCGCCCAGCCCGAGTTCCGGGCCTACGCCGACCGGGTGGTGGCCAACGCGCGGGCGCTCGCCGCCGGGCTGGCCGACGAGGGGATGCGCCCGGTCTCCGGGGGCACCGACACCCACCTCGCCCTGGTCGACCTGCGCGAGGTCGGGGTGACCGGCGCGGACGCCGAGGCGCGCTGCGACGCCGCCGCCATCACGCTGAACAAGAACGCGATCCCGTACGACCCGCAGAAGCCGATGGTCGCCTCGGGCATCCGGGTGGGCACGCCGAGCGTCACCACCCAGGGCATGCGCGAGCCGGAGATGCGCCAGGTCGCCTCGCTGATCTCCCGCGCCGTGCGCACCGATCCCGCCGCCCCCGGGGGCGCCGACACCCTCGCCGGGATCGCCGGCGAGGTCGCCGAGCTGGTCGCCGCCTTCCCGGCGTACCCCCGATGAGCGAGCCGCGCGCGGGCGAGCCCGGCGCCATCCGGTCCCGGCTGCCGCACCTGCGCCTGCCGTTGCTGGCCTGCGCGGTGCTCGCGCTGGTCGCGGTGCCGGCCGCCGCGGTGCTGCGGGGCGGCACCGGCGCGGCCGGCGTGGCCGCCGGGATCGCGCTGGTCGTCGTCAGCTACCTGGTCTCCGGCGTCTCGGTGGCCTGGGCCGACGCCGTCAACCCACGGATGATCATGTCGGTGGGGCTGGTCACCTACGCCACGAAGATCGTGGTGCTCGGGGTGGCGATGGCCGCCGTGGCGGCCACCGGCTGGCCCGGTCTGCCGGACATGGGGGTGGCGATCATTGCGGCCGTGGTGGTCTGGACGGGAGTCCACCTGACGTGGGCCCTGCGCACGCCGCTGCCCACATTCGAGCGACGCGGTGAGTGAGCGTTCTGTCGGATCTGTGTCCGGCATTTCGGGCTGCCGCCGCGGGCCGCACGGGAGTAACCTGACCAACGACTTTCGCGCCCGCACCACGGCCCGCACGCTGTCCGCAGTGTGGGGGGTGCCGCACACTCCCGCGCGTCCCTGCTGATATTGTTCGCCACGTCATGGCCGAAGACCCACACCCCCGCAGGTCCGACGACCCTTCGTCGGAAGGCGCGGCAGGGGCCGTTCTGGGCTACCTACTCGCCGGCATCGTGGTGTGGGGCTTCCTCGGGTGGTTGGCGGAGCGACTTCTCGATCTGCGAACCGGCGTCGGGGTCGCCCTCGGCATGATCTTCGGCGCGGCCGGAGCGATTTACCTGATCATGAAGAGGCTCAGTGCTTGAGTGCCAGCACGCGCGGGTCTGTCGAGTGCGGAGGATGACACGGTGAGTGGACAGCTCGTCGCCGCCGAGGGGCTTCCCTGGCCCCCCAGCGTCGGAGATTTCTACCCGCCGGACGTGGCTGGCCCCTGGGTCACCAAGTTCGGGATCATGGTCTGGCTCGCGGTCGCGTTGCTGATCGTCTTCTTCATGCTCGCCTACCGTAAGCCCAAGCTGGTCCCCGGCAAGGCCCAGTGGTACGCGGAGTCGGTCTACGGCCTGGTCCGGGACAACATCGCCCGCGAGCAGATGGGCAACGCGGGCATCCGCTTCGCGCCCTACTTCACGGTGCTGTTCAGCTTCATCGTGCTGACCAACCTGTTCGCCATCGTGCCCGGGTTGCAGATCTCGCCGAACTCGCACATCGCGTTCCCCATCGTGCTCGCGGCGATCTCCTACGTGATGTACCTGTACATCGGCGCCCGCAAGCACGGCCTCGGCAGGTACCTCAAGATGAGCCTGATCATCCCGAACGTGCCGTGGCCCATGCACATCCTGCTGATCCCGATCGAGTTCATGCAGACGTTCATCGTCCGGCCCGTCACGCTGGCGCTGCGGCTCTTCGCCAACCTGTTCGCCGGCCACCTGCTGCTGCTGGTCTTCACCATCGGCGGCTTCGTGATGCTCAACTCGAGCAGCCTGTTCATCCAGGTGACCTCGATCTTCTCCTTCCTGATGGCGATCGTGATGGCCTTCTTCGAGGTGCTGGTCGCCGTGCTGCAGGCCTACGTCTTCGTCACGCTGAGCGCGAACTACATCGGAAGTTCGCTCGCCGACGAGCACTGATCGGGCTCGGCGGGCCGCCCGGCCCGACCAAGCTTCTGGTACCGACCCGCGTACGCGTGAGACCTCACGCGTCGAACAGGAGGAATACCCGCAATGACTGTTCTTGCCGAGATCGGCGGTAGCGTCAACACCATCGGCTACGGCCTCGCCGCCATCGGCCCCGGTATCGGTGTCGCCCTGGTCTTCGCGGCCTACATCCAGTCGAGCGCGCGTCAGCCCGAGTCCGCCGGTTACAACCGGACCTGGCTGATCCTGGGCTTCGCCCTGGTCGAGGCGCTCGCGCTCTTCGGCCTGGTGCTCGCCTTCGCCGTCGGCGGCTGACGAGAGTTCTCTCCCGACCCGGAGGTCTGACATGTTCATCGCCGCAGAAGGTGTGGAGCACAACCCGATCCTGCCCATCTGGCAGGAGATGGTCGTCGGGACCATCGCCTTCGCCCTGCTCTGCTTCGTCCTGCTGAAGTTCGTCATGCCCCGCATGGAGGCGATGTACCAGGCGCGGGTCGACGCCATCGAGGGCGGGCTCAAGCGGGCCGAGGCCGCCCAGGCCGAGGCCAACCAGGTGCTCGAGCAGTACCGGGCACAGCTCGCCGAGGTGCGTACCGAGGCGGCCCGGATCCGGGACGACGCCCGGGCCGACGCCGAGGGCATCCGCCAGGACATCCTCGCCAAGGCGCGGGAGGAGTCCGACCGGATCATCGCGGCCGGCAAGGAGCAGCTCGCCGCCGAGCGGGCCACCATCGTGCGCGAGCTGCGCACGGAGGTCGGCACGATCGCGGTCGACCTGGCCAGCAAGATCGTCGGGGAGTCCCTCGCCGACGAGGCGCGCCGCAAGGGCACCGTCGACCGGTTCCTGAGCAACCTCGAGAGCGCGGGGGCCCGCTGATGCAGGCCGCCAGCCGGGAGTCGTACAGGGTCGCGGCCGAGCGCCTCGACACGTACGTCCGCGGCGCGGAGCCGTCGGCGGTGGCCACCACCGCCGCCGACATCCTCTCCGTCGCCGACCTGCTGCGGCGCGAGCCGCGGCTGCGCCGGGCGCTCTCCGACCCGGCCCGCTCCGGTGCCGACCGCGCCGGCCTGCTCGGCGAGCTGCTGCGGGGCAAGGTCGGCGCCGAGGCGCTGGACCTGATCGCCTCGCTGGTCGCCGGCCGCTGGTCGGCGCCGTCGGAGCTGCTCGACGGCACCGAGCGGCTCGGCGTGGAGGCGCTGCTGGCCAGCGCCGACTCCGCCGGCGACCTCGGTGAGGTCGAGGACGAGCTGTTCCGCTTCGGCCAGGTGGTCGCCGGTCAGTCCGCGCTCTCCAACGCGCTGGCCGACCCGATCGCCCCGATCGGGCAGCGGGCCGGTCTGGCCCGCGAGCTGCTCGCCGGCAAGGCCCGCCCGGTCACCGTCAACCTCGTCGAGGTGGCGCTGAGCGGGTTCGGGGGACGCTCCTTCACCGGGGCGCTCACCCGGCTGGTCGAGCTCGCCGCCGACCGGCGGGACCGGCAGGTGGCGTACGTGACCGCCGCGGCCCCGTTGAGTGAAGAGGACGAGCGCCGGTTGGGCGCGAGTCTCTCCGCGATATACGGTCGAGAGGTTTCCGTCAAGCAGACGGTCGACCCCTCGGTTCTCGGTGGCGTCAGCGTGCGGGTCGGCTCCGACCTGTACGACGGCACCGTCCTGCGCCGCCTCAACGAGAGCCGCAACGCGCTCGCGAAGCGCTGACGCGGCCCCGCCGCCCAGCGACTGTGATTAGACGCCATTCGGACCGGTCGGTACTAGGTATCCCGGGCCCCTGATACTTAAGGAAGCAGAGGATGGCCGAGCTGACCATCTCGACGGAGGAGATCCGCGGCGCCCTGGAGCGCTACGTCTCCTCCTACTCGTCCGAACTCTCCCGCGAGGAGGTCGGCACCGTCGCCGACACCGGCGACGGCATCGCCCACGTCGAGGGTCTCCCCTCGACCATGACCAACGAGCTCCTGGAGTTCGAGGACGGCACCCTGGGTGTCGCGCTGAACCTCGACGTCCGGGAGATCGGTGTCGTCGTTCTCGGTGACTCCGCCAAGCTCGAAGAGGGGCAGCGCGTCAAGCGCACCGGCCGGGTGCTCTCCGTGCCGGTCGGTGACGCCTTCCTCGGCCGCGTGGTCAACGCGCTCGGCCAGCCGATCGACGGGCTCGGCGACATCGCCAACGAGGGCTTCCGCGAGCTGGAGCTCCAGGCCCCGAACGTGATGGCCCGGCAGTCCGTCGACGAGCCGCTGCAGACCGGTATCAAGGCCGTCGACGCCATGACCCCGATCGGCCGCGGTCAGCGTCAGCTGATCATCGGCGACCGGAAGACCGGCAAGACCACCGTCGCGCTGGACACCATCCTCAACCAGCGGGACAACTGGCGCTCCGGCGACCCGAAGAAGCAGGTCCGCTGCATCTACGTCGCCATCGGCCAGAAGGCCTCCACGATCGCCTCGATCAAGGGCATCCTGGAGGAGGCGGGCGCGATGGAGTACACCACCATCGTCGCCTCCCCGGCCTCCGACCCGGCCGGCTTCAAGTACCTCGCCCCCTACACCGGCTCGTCCATCGGGCAGCACTGGATGTACGGCGGCAAGCACGTCCTGATCGTCTTCGACGACCTGAGCAAGCAGGCCGAGGCGTACCGCGCCGTGTCCCTGCTGCTGCGTCGCCCGCCGGGCCGCGAGGCGTACCCGGGTGATGTCTTCTACCTGCACTCCCGCCTGCTGGAGCGCTGCGCGAAGCTCTCCGACGAGATGGGTGGCGGCTCGATGACCGGCCTGCCGATCATCGAGACGAAGGCCAACGACATCTCGGCCTTCATCCCGACCAACGTCATCTCCATCACCGACGGCCAGATCTTCCTCGAGACCGACCTGTTCAACCAGGGCGTGCGGCCGGCCATCAACGTCGGCACCTCGGTCTCCCGGGTCGGTGGCGCCGCGCAGGTGAAGCCGATGAAGAAGGTCGCCGGCTCGCTGCGGCTCAACCTGGCCCAGTACCGCGAGCTGGAGGCGTTCGCCGCCTTCGCCTCCGACCTGGACAAGGCATCCCGCGCCCAGCTGGACCGCGGCTCCCGCCTGGTCGAGCTGCTCAAGCAGCCGAACTACTCGCCGTACCCGGTGCAGGAGCAGGTCGTCTCGGTCTGGGCCGGCACCGAGGGCAAGCTGGACGACATCCCGGTCGGGGAGATCCGCCGCTTCGAGTCGGAGTTCCTCCAGTACCTCCGCCACAAGCACGAGGGCGTCCTGGCCGGCATCGCCGACCACAAGTGGAACGACGAGATCATCGGCTCGCTCGACGCCGCCATCGCCGACTTCAAGCAGGTCTTCCTCGGCAAGGCCGACGAGCGGCGGATCAACGAGGCCCCGGCCGCGCCGCTGGAGGGCGAGGAGAACCGCGAGACGGTGACCCGCTTCCGTGACGGCACGAGCGACCGCCCGGTCGAGAACCAGTAAGGGCTGATTCATGGCGGCCCAGGTACGCGTTCTTCGTCAACGGATCCGCTCGGCGAAGGGGATGAAGAAGATCACCAAGGCGATGGAGCTCGTGGCGACGAGCCGGATCGCCAAGGCCCAGGCCCGGGTGGAGGCGTCCCTGCCGTACGCCCAGGCGGTCACCGGTGTGCTCACGGCGTTGGCGTCCAACGCGCGGATCGACCACCCGCTGCTCACCCCGCGTCCGCGGGTGCGGCGGGCGGGCGTCCTGCTGGTCACCTCCGACCGTGGCCTCGCCGGTGGCTACAGCTCCAACGCCATCAAGATGGCCGAGTCGCTGATCGCCCGGCTCCGGGCCGACGGCAAGGAGCCGGTGCTCTACGTCATCGGGCGCAAGGGCGTCGGGTTCTTCCGGTTCCGCGACCGGCCGATCGAGGCCAACTGGACCGGGTTCTCGGAGCAGCCGACCTTCGCCGACGCCCGCACCGTGGGCGAGACGCTGATCAAGGCGTTCACCGCCGGTGCGGACGACGTCGACGGCGGCGCCGGGGCGGACGGGGTGCTCGGCGTCGACGAGCTGCACATCGTCTACACCGAGTTCCACTCCCTGATGACCCAGACCCCGGTCACCAAGGTCATCGGCCCGATGCAGGTCGAGGACCGGCCGCGCGCCGAGGGCGCGCTGCCGGCCTACGACTTCGAGCCGGACGCGGAGGCGCTGCTCGACGCGCTGCTGCCGAAGTACATCAACACGCGGATCTACGCGGCGTTGCTGGAGTCGGCGGCGAGCGAGTCGGCGGCCCGTCGGCGGGCGATGAAGAGCGCCACCGACAACGCCGAAGACATGATCGAGAAGTACACGCGTGAGATGAACTCGGCCCGCCAGGCCGGGATCACCCAGGAGATCAGTGAGATCGTCGGCGGCGCGAACGCGCTGGCCGCGTCGGGAAGTGAAGTGTGATGACTGCCCCAGTAGAGACCAAGACGGCCACGGGTCGCGTGGTCCGGGTCATCGGCCCGGTCGTCGACGCCGAGTTCCCGCGCGACGCCATGCCGGCTCTGTTCAACGCCCTGCACGTCAACGTGACGCTCTCCGGTGGTGAGAAGACGCTGACCCTGGAGGTCGCCCAGCACCTGGGTGACAACATGGTCCGCGCCATCTCGATGCAGCCGACCGACGGCCTGGTCCGCGGCACCGAGGTGCGCGACACCGGCTCGCCGATCACCGTTCCGGTGGGCGACACGGTCAAGGGCCACGTGTTCAACGCGATCGGCGAGTGCCTCAACCTGACCGAGGGCGAGACGCTCCAGCCGGACGACCACTGGGGCATCCACCGCAAGGCCCCGGCCTTCGCGGACCTGGAGCCGAAGACCGAGATGCTGGAGACCGGCATCAAGGTCATCGACCTGCTCGCCCCGTACGTCAAGGGCGGAAAGATCGGCCTGTTCGGTGGCGCCGGCGTGGGCAAGACGGTGCTCATCCAGGAGATGATCACCCGCGTCGCCCGGAACTTCGGTGGTACCTCGGTCTTCGCCGGCGTGGGTGAGCGCACCCGCGAGGGCAACGACCTCATCGCCGAGATGACCGAGTCCGGCGTCATCGACAAGACCGCGCTGGTCTACGGCCAGATGGACGAGCCGCCGGGCACCCGGCTGCGGGTCGCCCTCTCCGCGCTGACCATGGCGGAGTACTTCCGCGACGTCAAGAAGCAGGAGGTGCTGCTCTTCATCGACAACATCTTCCGCTTCACCCAGGCCGGTTCGGAGGTCTCCACCCTGCTCGGCCGGATGCCGAGCGCGGTGGGCTACCAGCCGACCCTGGCCGACGAGATGGGCGAGCTCCAGGAGCGGATCACCTCCGTCCGGGGCCAGGCCATCACCTCGATGCAGGCGATCTACGTGCCGGCGGACGACTACACCGACCCCGCCCCGGCCACCACGTTCGCCCACCTCGACGCGACCACCAACCTGGAGCGGTCGATCTCCGACAAGGGCATCTACCCGGCCGTGGACCCGCTGGCGTCCTCGTCCCGGATCCTCGCCCCGGAGTTCGTCGGCGCCGAGCACTTCGCGGTGGCGACCGAGGTGAAGCGGATCCTGCAGAAGTACAAGGACCTGCAGGACATCATCGCCATCCTCGGTATCGAGGAGCTCTCCGAGGAAGACAAGATCACCGTGCAGCGCGCGCGGCGGATCGAGCGCTTCCTGTCGCAGAACACCTACGCGGCGGAGCAGTTCACCGGCGTGCCGGGCTCGACGGTCCCGATCCAGGAGACCATCGAGGCCTTCAAGAAGATCAGCGAGGGCGAGTACGACCACTTCCCCGAGCAGGCCTTCTTCATGTGCGGTGGTCTGGAGGACCTGGAGCGCAAGGCAGCGGAGCTGATGAAGGGCTGACCTGTCGGTCCTGAACGAAGGCCGTCCCGGCAACGCCGGGGCGGCCTTTCGTCCGTCTTCAGGCCGTGAGATCGCCACTGCCCGGTTCCGCCCGCTCGGCGATCATGTCGTACGCGAGGTACCGTCGACCCGCCCACGCACCGCGTGGGCGTCGATCTGCAACGAATCGGCTGCATGCGCCCGTCTCCTGATCGTGGGCGTGACGAACGGAGATGATCGTGGGTAAGGCCGACAAGGGCGGCGGCAAGTCGTCCAGGTGGTCGGGGGTGCCGCGCTGGGCCCGGGTCTGCACCGTGTTCGGTGCCGTCCTGATGCTGCTCAGCGGTGCGGTGCTGGTCGGCGCCGAGGCGCTGATGGCCCGCTACGAGGGCGCCGTCGGCAAGGCCGACCTCTTCGGCGACCAGGCCGCCGGGGCGAAGGAGCGCAGGAGCGACATCAAGGGCCCGCTCAACATCCTGCTGGTGGGCATCGACCCGCGCAACCCGGAGATGCCGCCGCTGGCCGACTCGGTCATGGTGCTGCACGTGCCGGTGGAGATGGACCGGGCCTACCTCTTCTCGATGCCGCGCGACCTCATCGTGGAGATCCCCGAGTTCAGCCGGGCGGAGTTCAAGGGCGGCACCGACAAGCTCAACGCGGCGATGTCGTACGGCAGCCGGGTGCCCGGCGGCAACCCGGACGCGGCCCGCGGCTTCGAGCTGCTGGCCACGACGGTGCAGAACGTCACCGGCATCGAGCGCTTCGACGCCGGCGCGATCATCAACTTCAACGGCTTCAAGAAGATCGTCGACGCGATGGGCGGCGTCGACATGTACATCGAGCGCGAGGTGCGCTCCGAGCACCGCGAGCCGGACGGCAAGCACCGCAAGGGCAACCCGAACGGGGAGGGCTACGTCGGCCCGCAGGCGGTCTACAAGAAGGGCAACCAGCACCTCAGCGGCTGGCAGGCGCTCGACTACGTCCGCCAGCGCTACCCGAAGAACGGCGTGCCCGACGGCGACTATGGACGGCAGCGGCACCAGCAGCAGTTCGTCAAGGCGATGGCCGGCCAGGCGCTCAGCGCCGACGTGGTGACCAACCCGGTCAAGCTGGACCGGGTGCTGCGGGCGGCCGGGCAGTCGCTGATCTTCAGCGGCCGGGGCAACAGCGTGATCGACTTCGGCCTGGCGCTCAAGAACATCCGGCCGGAGACGATCCAGATGATCAAGCTGCCGGGCGGCTCGGTCACCGAGAACGGGGCGTACCGGGGCGAGCGGTTCCAGCCCGCCGTGGACGACTTCTTCGCCGCCCTGCGGCAGGGGCAGCTGGACGCGTTCCTGGTGGAGCACCCCGACTTCCAGAACAAGACGAAGTAGCCGTGGCGCAGGTCTCGCCACCCGCGTTGGGGGCAGGTCGGCGGCACGACTAGACTTTCGACAATCCGCCGCCGCAGCAAGGAGACAGCGTGGCAAAGCAGCTTCACGTCGAGCTCGTAGCCGTCGAGGAGAAGGTCTGGTCCGGCGAGGCCGAGATGGTCGTCGCCCGCACGACCGAGGGCGAGCTGGGTGTGCTGGCGGGGCACGCGCCCCTGCTCGGCCAGCTTGCCGAGCCCGGCCAGGTGCGCATCAAGCTTCCCGGCGGCGAGCAGGTCTCCTACGAGGTGGCCGGTGGCTTCCTGTCGGTGACCGGCGAGGGCGTCACCGTCCTGGCCGAGAGCGCCACCCCGACCTCCGCCGCGCAGAGCCGCTGAGCCGAAACGCCGATGGAGATCGTCGAAGGGATCGGAATCGGCGTCGCCGTCATCCTCGGCGCACTTCTGATCCTCTTCGCCCGGCGGGCCGTCGTCACCCGTAGCGGGGGCATCATCCGGCTCGGTGTCCGGACCTCCACCATGCTCGACGGCCGCGGCTGGTCTCCCGGCTTCGGCCGCTTCGTCGGCGACGAACTCCGCTGGTACCGGCTGTTCAGCTTTGCCATCCGACCCACCCGGGTGCTCTCCCGCAAGGCGCTGGCCGTCGAGCGGCGGCGGCTCCCCGAGGGGCAGGAGCGCCTCTCGATGCCCGCCGACTGGGTCATCCTCCGCTGTACGAGTGACCACGCCCCGGTGGAGATCGCCATGGCCCGGTCCACCGTCACCGGATTCCTCTCCTGGCTCGAGGCCGCCCCTCCGGGGGCGGTCTCGCCGCGTATGGCCTCCCAGGACTGGCCCGCCGCCTGACCATGCCTCGCCGTCGGGGTTTCCGCCGGGGCCCACTCGCTCCGGGCGGTCAGGCTTGATCCCTCCGCGGGCGGGCCCCGGCGGAAACCCTCCCCGTGTTGCGGTCCGTCGGACGGGCGGGGTTCGAGCTTGCACCGTTACCGGTTCGGGGAGGCGACCAGTTCGACCTCGTACCCCTGGTTGTCGGTGAGGTAGGCGGCGTACGTGTCGGGGCCGCCGGCGTGCGGATGGCGGTCGGGGAAGAGCAGCGTCCACCCGTGTGCCGGCGCGGCCTCGACCAGCCGGTCCACGGCCGTCGGCGGGCCTGCGTGAAAGGCCAGGTGGTTGAGGCCGGGAGCCGACCGGTCGTGCCGCCGCCCGCGCAGCGCCGGCGACTGCTCCAGCACCAGGTACGTCGGGCCGAGCCGCCAGGAGCGGCCGGCCGGCCATTCCTGGAACGGCGTCCAGCCCAGCTCGCCGAGCAGCCAGCCCCAGCCGCGTGTGGCGGCGCTCAGATCGGGCACCCAGACCTCGACGTGGTGCAGCGTGCCCACCGGGGACTCCGGCGGGCACGAGGGCCGCGTGGTCAGCGGTTACCGCCGGGCACCCATAGCACATCTCCGTCCGGATTTGCCGTTCTTGACAGGATAAAGAGCAGATCAGAGAGCCGGTTGAGATACTTTGCCGGGAGCGAGCTGGTCCGATCGGGGTCGTGCGCGACCAGGGCCCACGCCGCCCGCTCGGCGCGTCGGGCGACCGTCCGCGCCACGTGCAGCAGCGCCGCACCCGCGGTGCCGCCGGGGAGGATGAAGGAGTCGAGCTTGCTCAGGCGTGCGTTGTACTCGTCGCACCAGCCCTCCAGACGCTCGACGTACGCCTCGGTGACCCGCAGCGGCGGGTACTTCGGATCGGGTTCGACCGGGGTGGCCAGGTCGGCGCCCACGTCGAACATGTCGTTCTGGATCGACGCCAGGACGGTCCGCAGCTCGTCGTCGAGCTGCCCCAGCGCGAGCGCCACACCGATCGCGGCGTTGCACTCGTCGACATCCGCGTACGCGGAGATGCGCGGATCGGTCTTCGGCACCTGCTCGTTGTTGCTCAGCCTGGTCATGCCGGCGTCGCCGGCCTTGGTGTAGATGCGCGTGAGGTGGACGGCCATGACGCACAGCCTACGGATACCGGACCTGACGATCCCGGAGCGCCCGGGCGGCACCGCCGTCCGCACGGCGGGGGTGGGTCCCGGCGCCGCCGGTGACCCGGCGGTCCACGACCTCGACGTCATCCGGGTGCGCGGTGACGCGCGCCTGACCGGCACGGTGCACGTCGTCGGCGCGAAGAACTCGGCGTTGAAGCTGATGGCCGCCGCGCTGCTCGCCCCGGGCCGCAGCGTGATCACCAACGTGCCGCGGATCACCGACATCGCGATCATGGGGGAGGTGCTCCGCCGGCTCGGCTGCGGCGTCCACTTCGACGCCGACGACCCGGTCGACCCCATGGTCACGTACGGCGGGGTGGCCCGGTCCCGGTCGGTCGCCATCGACGTGCCCGAGCGGCCCGGCGCCGAGGCGGACTACGACCTCGTACGCCGGCTGCGCGCCTCGATCTGCGTGCTGGGCCCGCTGCTGGCCCGCCGGGGGTACGTGCGGGTGGCCCATCCGGGCGGGGACGCCATCGGCTCGCGGGGTTTGGACATGCACGTCTCCGGGCTGACCCGGATGGGTGCCGAGATCTCCGGCGAACACGGCTTCGTGATCGCGTCGGCGCCGCACGGGCTGCACGGCGCGGAGATCGTGCTCGACTTCCCCAGCGTCGGGGCGACGGAGAACCTGGTCATGGCGGCGGTGCTGGCGCGGGGGCCGAGCATCATCGACAACGCCGCCCGGGAGCCGGAGATCGTCGACATCTGCACCATGCTGAACCAGATGGGCGCCCGGATCTCCGGCGCCGGCACCTCCACCCTGCACATCGAGGGGGTGCCCGGGCTGCGGCCGGTGCGGCACGCCACGGTGGGGGACCGGATCGTGGCCGGCACCTGGGCGTTCGGCGCGGCGATGACCCGGGGGGACGTCACCGTCACCGGGGTGGAGCCGACCTTCCTGGAGGTCGCGCTCGACAAGCTGGTCTCCGCCGGGGGCCTGGTGGAGACCCGGGGCGACACGTTCCGGATCCGGATGGACGACCGGCCGAAGGCGGTGGACGTCGTCACGCTGCCGTACCCGGGCTTCGCCACCGACCTGCTGCCGATGGCGATCGGGCTCGCCGCGGTCAGCGACGGCGCCTCCCTGATCACCGAGAACATCTTCGACGGTCGGTTCATGTTCGCCAACGAGATGATGCGGCTGGGCGCGGACATCAAGACCGACGGCCACCACGCGGTGGTCCGGGGCCGGGACCGGCTCTCCGGCGCGCCCGTCCGCGCCACCGACATCCGGGCCGGGGCTGGGTTGATCATCGCCGGGCTCTGCGCCGAGGGGGTCACCGAGGTCTCCCACGTGCACCACGTGGACCGGGGCTACCCGGACTTCGCGGCCGACCTGCGCGCGCTCGGGGTCGAGGTGGAGCGGGGCACCGCACCGGAGGAACCGGACCTGACCATCTGAGCCCGCGGCGCCTGCCCGGGGCCTCGGCCCCCGAGGCTCCGGGACCCCGCCAGGGCCGTCGCCTTCGGCCAGACGCCTTAGCATCCGTTCAGGCTCGCCGACTAGGGTGCTGACAGACACTCAATCAGGCGAGGGAGAAGCAGATGGCGGGTCGACTCGCGGTCGTCGGGGCCGGGCTGATGGGCTCGGGCATCGCCCAGGTGGCGGCGCAGGCGGGCTGGCAGGTGACGCTGCGGGACCTGGACGACGCGGCCACCGGGCGGGGCATGGACGGCATCCGGAAGTCGCTGACCAGGTTCGCCGAGAAGGGCAAGATCGAGACGTCCGAGGTCGAGGCCACGCTGGGTCGGATCACCCCGACCACCGACCTGGAGGCGGCGGCCGACGCGGACATCGTGGTCGAGGCGGTCTTCGAGCGGCTGGAGATCAAGCACGAGGTGTTCCGCGCGCTGGACAAGATCTGCAAGGCCGACGCGGTGCTCGCGACCAACACCTCGGCCATCCCGGTGACGCAGATCGCCGCGGTGACGGAGCGGCCGGAGGCGGTCGTCGGCACCCACTTCTTCTCGCCGGTGCCGATGATGAAGCTCTGCGAGCTGGTGCGCGGCTACAAGACCAGCGACGAGACCCTGGCCACGGCGAAGTCGTTCGCCGAGGAGATCGGCAAGACCGTCGTGGTGGTCAACCGGGACATCGCGGGCTTCGTCACCACCCGGCTGATCGCGGCCCTGGTCGTCGAGGCGGTCAAGCTCGTCGAGTCGGGCGTGGTGTCGGCCGAGGACCTGGACACCGCCTGCAGGCTCGGCTTCGGTCACGCCATGGGCCCGCTGGCCACCACGGACCTGACCGGTGTGGACGTGCTGCTGCACGCCTCGAAGAACATCTACACCGACACGGCGGACGAGAAGTTCTTCCCGCCGGAGCTGCTCCAGCGCATGGTCACCGCGGGCGACCTGGGTCGCAAGAGCGGCAAGGGCTTCTACACGTACTGAGGTCGGGTGCCGGACGGGGGCGGTGACCCGCCCCCGTCCGGGTCAGCCGTCGCGCTTGGTCGTCCAGCGGAACGTGGTGAGGCAGAGCACCAGGCCGATCACGCACCACGCGAGGAGCACCAGGGCGACCCGGTCCAGCTCGAACGAGCCGCCCGGCTCGCGGGCGCCGAAGCTCTCCGGCAGGAAGACCGAACGCAGGCCCTGGCACATCCACTTCAGCGGGAAGAGCGCCGCCACCTGCTGCATCCACGCGGGCAGCTCGGTGAAGACGAAGAACACCCCGGAGATGAACTGGAGCACCAGCGCGACCGGGGTGACCACCGCCGAGCCGCTGCGGGCGGTGCGGGCCAGCGACGAGATGGCGATGCCGCAGAGCGTGCAGGCGGTCACGCCGAGCACCGACACCCAGCCGAAGGTCAGCCACCTGGCGGCGGTGCCGGGCAGCTCCAGGTCGAACAGCGCGACCGAGACGGCGAGCAGCAGCGCGGTCTCGGCGACGCCGATCGCCACCACCATGATCACCTTGCCGGCGAACCAGACCCACTTCGGCATCGGCGTGCCCCGGTAGCGCTTGAGCACCCCGCGGTCCCGCTCGATCGGGATCCAGATGCCGAGGTTCTGGAAGCTGACCGTCATCAAACCGGTGGCGATCATGCCGGTGATGAAGTACTGGGTGTACTTGACGCCGGGCGCGATCTCGTCGCTGAAGATCGCCGCGAAGATCAGGATCATGATCACCGGGAAGCCCATCGTGAAGACGACGGACTCCCGGCTGCGCAGGAACTGGGTGATCTCCAGCCGGCTCTGACGCAGGCCGAGGGCGACCGGGCCGGGCCGCCGGGCCGGTGCCGTGGTGGCCGGCGCGGCCGGCCTCGTCGTGGTGGTCATCGGTGTCCGATCATCGTCAGGTAGATGTCCTCCAGGGTCGGCCGGGTCACCGTCAGGCCCGGGACCTCGCCGCCGAAGCGCGCCGCCAGCTCGGCCACCAGCGCCGTCGGCGTCGCGCTCTGCGCCGTCTCCAGCGACCCCTCCGGCGTACGCCAGGAGACCGTCGCGAGGGCCTCCCGCCGGTTGCCCAGCCGGTCGGGCGGGGCCACCTCGATGACCCGGCCGCCCGCGATCACGCCGACCCGGTCGGCGAGGGACTCGGCCTCGTCGAGGTAGTGGGTGGTGAGCACGATGGTGGTGCCGGCGGCGGCCAGGTCCCGGATCAGCTCCCAGAACTCCCGGCGCGCCTCCGGGTCGAAGCCGGTGGTCGGCTCGTCCAGGAAGAGCAGCTCGGGGCGGCCGATGATGCCGAGCGCCACGTCGAGCCGGCGCTTCTGCCCGCCGGAGAGGGTGTGCGTGCGGGCCTTCGCCTTGCCGGCCAGCCCGACCCGCTCGATGACCTTGTCGGGGTCGTCCGCGTCGGCGTAGAAACCGGAGAAGTGGCGCACCACCTCGGCGACCGTCAGCTCGTCGAACTCGCCGGTGCCCTGGAGCACGATGCCCACCCGCGACCGCCAGTCGGCGGCGGGCCTCGCCGGGTCGCTGCCGAGGACGTCGACGTCGCCGGCGTCGCGCCGCCGGTAGCCCTCCAGGATTTCCACGGTGGTGGTCTTGCCGGCGCCGTTGGGGCCGAGGAGGGCGAAGACCTCGCCGCGGTGGACGTCCAGGTCCACGCCCGCCACGGCGACGTTGTCGCCGTACGCCTTGCGCAGCCCCCGGACGGAGATCGCCAGCTCGTCATGCATGCGTCAAGTGTGCGACCTGGCCGCAGCGGCGGGCCCGCCGGGGTGTGGTGGTCGCGCCCATGTCGGGCGCTTCGCACCCGGGTTTCCGCTCCATGGAGCTGTGTGGTTTTCCACAGCTTCGGTGACTGAACGGTAACTTAGACTCCCGCCATGGACGAGAAGGCTCTCCCCGGCCGGCTGCCCGAGCGCGACCGCCCCTGGGTGATGCGCACCTACGCCGGGCACAGCTCGGCCGCGGCGACCAACGCGCTCTTCCGCCGCAACCTGGCGAAGGGACAGACCGGGCTCTCGGTCGCCTTCGACCTGCCGACGCAGACCGGCTACGACCCCGACCACGAGCTCGCCGCCGGCGAGGTGGGCCGGGTGGGCGTCCCCGTGGCGCACCTCGGCGACATGCGGGCCCTCTTCGACGGCATCCCGCTGGCCGACATGAACACGTCCATGACCATCAACGCGCCGGCGATGTGGCTGCTCGCCCTCTACGGCACGGTGGCGATGGAGCAGGGCTGGACGGCCTCGATGCTCTCCGGCACCACCCAGAACGACATCATCAAGGAGTACCTCTCCCGGGGCACCCACATCTTCCCGCCGGCCGCGTCGCTGCGTCTTACGGCCGACGTCATCGCGCACACGCTGACCACGATGCCGAAGTGGAACCCGGTGAACATCTGCTCGTACCACCTCCAGGAGGCCGGCGCGACCCCGGTGCAGGAGGTCGGCTTCGCGCTCTCCACCGCCGTCGCGGTGCTCGACGCGGTCCGTGACTCGGGGCAGGTGCCCGCCGAGCGGATGGGCGACGTCGTGCAGCGGATCTCCTTCTTCGTCAACGCCGGGGTGCGCTTCGTCGAGGAGATCGCCAAGATGCGGGCCTTCGGCGCGCTCTGGGACGAGATCACCCGCGAGCGCTACGGGGTGGAGAACCCGAAGCAGCGCCGCTTCCGCTACGGCGTGCAGGTCAACTCGCTGGGCCTGACGGAGGCGCAGCCGGAGAACAACATCCAACGCATCGTGCTGGAGATGCTCGGCGTGACCCTGTCCCGGGACGCCCGGGCCCGCGCCGTCCAGCTGCCCGCCTGGAACGAGGCGCTCGGCCTGCCCCGGCCGTGGGACCAGCAGTGGTCGCTGCGGATGCAGCAGGTGCTCGCGTACGAGTCGGACCTGCTGGAGTACCCGGACCTCTTCGCCGGCTCGCACGTGATGACCGCGCTGGTCGACGAGATCGTCACCGGGGCCCGGGACGAGCTGGGGACGGTGCTGGAGATGGGCGGCGTGGTCGCCGCCGTGGAGACCGGCTACCTCAAGAGCGCGCTGGTCGCCTCGCTGGCCGAGCGGCGCCGCCGGATGGAGTCCGGCGCCGACGTGGTGGTCGGCGTCAACCGGTTCACCGAGACCGAGCCGTCGCCGCTGACGGCCGCCGGTGCCGAGGCCGTCGAGCAGGTCGACCCGGCCGTCGAGGCGGCGGCCACGGCCTCCGTACGGCGCTGGCGGGCCGGTCGGGACGACGCGGCGGTCGGCGCGGCGCTGGCCCGGCTGCGCGCGGACGCCGCGACCACGGCGAACCTGATGCCGGCGACGCTGGAATGCGTGCGGGCCGGGGTGACCACCGGCGAGTGGGCCGGCGCGCTGCGCCAGGTCTTCGGCGAGTACCGCGCGCCCACCGGCCTGGCCGGCGCCGCCGGGGCCGGCGGC
Organism: Micromonospora sp. URMC 107; assembly: GCF_051386315.1. NCBI lineage: Bacteria > Bacillati > Actinomycetota > Actinomycetes > Micromonosporales > Micromonosporaceae > Micromonospora > Micromonospora sp. URMC 107. Next base: position 2,103 of record NZ_JBPQTK010000021.1, on the reverse strand, counting down.
GACGCCACCCTGGCCGCGGTCCGGGAGCGGGTCGCCGCCACCGCCCGCGAGCTGGGCAGCGGCCGGCTGCGGCTGCTCGTCGGCAAGCCCGGCCTCGACGGGCACTCCAACGGCGCGGAGCAGATCGCGGTACGCGCCCGCGACGCCGGCTTCGAGGTGGTCTACCAGGGCATCCGGCTGACCGCCGGGCAGATCGTCGCCGCCGCCGTGGAGGAGGACGTGGACCTGGTCGGCCTCTCGGTGCTCTCCGGCTCACACCTGGCCGCGGTGCCGGCGGTGCTGGCCGGCCTGCGCGCCGCCGGCCGGGCGGACCTGCCGGTGGTGGTCGGCGGGATCATCCCCGCCGGCGACGCCGAGCAGCTGCGCGCCGCCGGGGTGGCCCGGGTCTTCACGCCGAAGGACTTCGCCCTGACCGGGATCATCGACGAGCTGGTCACCGTGGTCCGGGAGGCCAACGGACTGCGATGAAAGGAAGGCCCCTCCGCGACGAGGGGCCTTCCTCCCGGTTCCGACCTCGGCCGGGGCGCTCCGGTATCGGCGCGCTCCGGCCCCGGCCCCGGGCGCTCCGGCATCGGCGCGCTCCGGCCCCGGCCCGGGGCGCTCCGGCGGCGGCGTGCCCCGGGCGCCGTCAGCGCTGGTCGTAGGTCATGCAGTCGGCCATGTCGTTGTCCGGGCCGACCCTGATCGACGGCGCGTGGCACTCCAGCTGCTCGTTGTGTCGGCAGTCCGCGCGCTGACAGGCACCGACCTGCGCGGTCATGCCGCCGTCGACCCCGCCACGGACCGCCGGCATCTCGACGAAGGTGTGGCAGTGCGCATGGTCCGGGCTGCCGATGGTGATGGCGAAGGCGTGGCAGTCGTTGGTGTGGTTGTACGAGCACGCCGCCACGACACATTCCTGGACGCGGGGCATCTCCACTGCTGCGGTCATGGTGACCTCCTATAGAGTCTTGCCCCGATTTTAGGCTTTTGTAGTTTTTGTCGAGCCTGGTTCACTCCAGTCCGAGCACCTCCGAGAGCGGGGCCGGCTCAAGACCGCGCTCGGCCAGCCCGGCGAGGATGTGCGGCAGCGCCTCGTCCGTCATCGGCGCGTTCGCCTCCGTCACGTGCAGGACGATCACCGAGCCGGGACGCACCCCGGCCAGCGAGGCTCGGACCACCGGCCGCCAGGACTTGGCGAACGGGTCGCCGCTGACCACGTCGCCGTCCACCACGGTCACCCCCAGCGGAGCCAACGCGGCCAGGGCCTTCCGGTCGTGGCACAACCCGGGAAAGCGGAAGTACCGGGTCTGCCGCCCCCCGTACGGGGCCACCACGTCGAACGTCCGGGCCACGTCGGAGGTCATCTCCCGCTCCGCGATGCGGGGCAGGCCGTAGCAGTCCGGGGTGAAGGCCAGGTGCCCGTACGTGTGGTTGGCCAGCTCGAAGCGCGGGTTCCCGGCGATCCGGCGGGTCACGTCCGGGTACTGCTCCACCCACTTGCCGGTGAGGAAGAAGGTGGCCGGCACCCCCTCCCGTTCCAGCAGGTCGATGATCTTCAGGTTCGCGTACGACCGCACCGCGCCGCTGCGCAGCTGGTACCGCATCGCGTCCGTCATGTCGGCGTCGAAGGTGAGCGCCACCTTGTTCCCCGTACGCGGACCGTGGTCGACGACGGGTGGCCTGGTTCCGGGCGGGGTCGCGCCGGGGACCGTCACCGGGGGCGCGGCGGGGGGCGTCGCCTCCGGGGCGTCCGGTGCTGTCGGGGCCGGCGCCGAGGCGTCTGGTGCTGTCGGGGCCTGCGAAGCCCGGCCCACTCCCGCGATGCGGACGATGCCGGCGTTGGCCGACGTGCGCAGCGGGGTGGGGGCGGCGAGGAGGGCCGCGGCGGCGACCACGGCGGTGAGGGTCGCGACCAGCGGAACGCGGGGGATCTTCACGTGCACCGGGAGATGATGTCAGCGCCCGCCGGTTGCGGTGTGCCCGCTGGTGGGTTGCGTGGTCGTCGTGGTGCCCGCTTGCGTGGTCGATGGGGTCGTGTGCGGGTCGTCGTGGTGGGGGTGTGGCCCGCCGTACCCGGCTCCGGGCGGTCAGGCTTGATCCCTGCGCCGGGCACGGCGGGCC